>JALYSW010000121.1 GCA_030854615.1 Gemmatimonadota bacterium | reverse complement strand
GCCGGTGACCGCGCCGCGCGCGGCCGCACCCGCACCGGCGCCAGCGCCCGCACCTGCTCCGGCCCCTGCTCCCCCGCCTGCACCCGTCGCGAAGACGGGATCGATCGGGCCGGGGACCACGTTGGAGCTCGCGAGTGGGTCGCGCGTGTGCAGCACGGAAAGCTCGAACGGCGACAAGTTCACCGCGACCACGGTGACTCCGGTGACCGGGAGCAATGGCATCTCGCTTCCCGTCGGCACGCAGGTCATTCTCAGCGTCGTCACCGCGAACGCGCCGGTGTTCATCACCGCGAAGGGCGTGTCGATCGATGTGGCGGGGAAGGCGGTGCCGATCAGCGGCACGGCGACCGCGCACACGGAGTTCAACGCGGCGCCGAGTGCGAGGGGAATCGGCATCGGCGCATGCATTCCGCAGGGTGGGCGCGTGTCGCTGCGCCTCACCGACGGCGTGTCGGTCACGCAGCCGTAGCTCCGGGCGCGCTGCACGAGGTGCGAATCCGCACGCCGTGCACATCACTCTAAATAACTATGCAGCAACGACTTGCGGATTCCGTCGCGAGCCGCGTGTGCGCGCGTACTTCCGTTTACGATCGGGTTGCGTAAGATCACGCATCCCATTTTAACGGAGTCCGTACTATGGCTTTCGTCGATCGCGTCAAAAACATTCTTCTGTCACCGCGCACCGAGTGGCAGGTGATCGATGCGGAGCCGGCGACGGTCTCGTCGCTGTATACCGGCTACATCATGCCGCTGTTCGCGATTCCGACGATCTGCCGGTTGATCGGATCCGCAGTGTTCGGGATGAATCTCGGCGGCTTCGGGCGATTCCGGACGCCGATCGGCACGGCGCTCATTGGCGCGGTCGTCTCCTACATCGTGATGCTGGTCATGGTGTACGTCTTCGCGTTCGTGATCAATGCGCTTGCGCCGACGTTCGGCGGCACGAAGAACATGGTGCAGGCGCTCAAGGTCGCTGCGTACGCCTCGACTGCGGCAAGCGTCGCGGGGATTCTTTCGATCTTCGGATTCAACGGGTTCCTCTCGTTCATCCAGCTCCTGATCTCGCTGTACAGCCTCTATCTGCTGTACCTCGGACTCGCGCCCTGCATGAAGTCGCCCGCGGACAAGTCTGCCGGCTACACGATCGTCGTCATCATTGCGATGTTCATCATCGGCGCCATCCTCGGCGTGGTGCTCGGCACTCTCGGAATGGCCGGATTGATGGGCGGTGGCGGAATGGGCACGGCGTACCCTCGCCCCTAGAACACGCGGTTAGTTCGCTCTATCCCGAGCCGGCCCGCTACCAGGGCCGGCTTGGATCATTTTTGGCTACGCATACGGTTGGAAAGCGCTAACAATGTCGGGTGAACCCGAAACGATGTGCGGTTAGTCGCGTCTAAACAGCATGCACTCGGACCACAGCGCCACACGCGCGAATCCTCGTCTCGGCGCGTGGGCAGCGGACTGGGGTAACGCACTCTCCGTCCTGCTCGGCGCTTACGCCCTGATCTACCTGGGGCTGATGAGCGTCGCACCGGACAGCACCTGGGCGCACGTGCTGCGCGCCGTCGCGTTCCTGCCGATGAACGCAGGCGCCGCGATCCTCGCCATTCGAGCGAGCCGTCGAGCCGACACCGATCCGCGCATCCGCCGCGCGCTGCTCTTCATCGGCCTCGCGTTCACGAGCGTGCTGCTCGGCAACGTCACGGCGTTCTATCTGAAGTTCGTGGAGAACGGCAATCCGCTCTCCGCGTGGACGAACATCTTCTATTTCGGGCTCTACGTGTTGGGGCTCACGGGGCTCCTTTCCTTCCCGCTGGCGAGCCGCTCGAACAACGAATATCGAAAGTTCCTGCTCGATGCGGCGACGGTGATCGTCGCGGGGGGGCTCGGGATCTGGTATCTCGTCATCATCCCGACGCGCACCTTCGAGCTCGACGGAGTGCTCGGGACATTCTTCGCACTCGCCTATCCGATCGCCTCGATGTTGCTGCTCCTCGGCGTCGTCACCGTGTTCCTCCGGCGGCCCACCCAGCTACACGCCGGCGTATCGACGACGCTGCTCGCCGGCCTTCTGCTTTATCTGCTTTCCGACATCGCGAGCGATCTGACGATCCTGCAGAACGGATGGGGACGCGTCTCGTGGACGGACGCGACGTACGTGGTTGCATACATCGTCATCACGAGCGCGCTCGCCCGCTATTTCTGGAATCCGCCGGTCGTCACCGACGAACGGGAGGACGTCGCGCACTCGCAGCCGTTCACGTATCTGCCGTACATCGGCGTCGTGCTCAGCTATGGGCTGCTCGGCGTGGTAGCCGTGCGACAGTGGCCCGACCCGATGAGCGTGCTCGCGTTCGGCGGCATCCTGATCACCGCGCTCGTGGTCGTCCGCCAGGTCGCCGCGGTGCGCGAGAACGTGCGGCTCCTCTCCGAGCAATCGAAGCGCGAGAACGAGGCTCGCTTCGGCGCGCTGGTGCAGCATTCGTCCGACGTCATCACCATCGTCGATCCCGACACGGTCATACGTTACGTGAGTCCCACCATCGCGCAGATCTTCGGGCATCTCCCGAGCGAGATCGAAGGGAAGCGTCTCGCGGAGCTCGTACACCCCGACGACGTGCCGCGCACGCTCAGCTTCTTCATGTCGGTGCTCCCGCGCGGCGCCGTCACGACGCCGGCCGAGTGGCGCATCCGTCATCGCGATGGCGGTTGGCGCGATGTCGAGGTGATCGGAACGAATCTGCTCGACGAGCCCACCGTGCGTGGCATCGTGCTCAACACGCGCGACATCAGCGAGCGAAAGGCGCTTGCGGCCGCGCTGGAGCACCAGGCGTTCCACGACACGCTCACCGGTCTCGCGAACCGCGCGCTCTTTCTCGATCGTGTGACACACGCGCTCGCACTCGCGCGACGGCACTCGCGCACGATCGCCGTGATCTTTCTCGATCTCGACAACTTCAAGTCCGTCAACGACTCGCTCGGCCACGGGCAGGGCGACATGCTGCTGATCCACACGGCCGGACGCATGCAGGAAGCAGTGCGCACCGTGGACACGATCGCGCGCTTCGGCGGCGACGAGTTCGCGATCCTGATCGAGGATGCGAGCGACGACGGTGCGGCGATGACCGTCGTCCAGCGCGTGCTCGCTACCATGCGCCATCCCTTCCATCTCGAGGGGAAAGAGGTGTTCGTCTCGGCGAGCATCGGGATCGTGAGCGCGGATTCGGATCACACTGCATCCGATCTGCTGCGCAACGCCGACATGGCGATGTACATCGCGAAGCAGAGCGGGAAGGGGCAGTACCGCCGCTACGAGGCGCGCATGCACACGGAGGCGCTGGAGCGGCTCGAGCTCGAGGCGGATCTCCGCCACGCGATCGAGCGCGACGAGTTCACGCTGCGCTACCAGCCGATCGTGCTGCTGCAGACGGGGGAGATCGCCGGCGTCGAGGCGCTCGTCCGCTGGAATCACCCCACGCGTGGCATGATGTCGCCGCTCACCTTCATTCCGCTGGCAGAGGAGACGGGGCTGATCGTGCCGCTGGGGCGATGGGTCGTGCGCGAGGCGTGCCGTCAGGCCGTTGGATGGGAGAAGCTGCGCCCCGCTGGACATCCGCTCACGCTGACGATCAACATCTCCGGGCATCAACTGCAGGGCGAACACGTGGTGGAGGATGTGCGGCGCGCGCTGAGCGACAGCGGGATGGATCCGCGGCTGCTGGTGCTCGAGATCACCGAGAGCGTGTTGATGCAGCAGAGCGAGACGATTCTCGAGCGGTTGCACGCGCTCAAGGCGCTCGGCGTCCGCCTCGCGATCGACGACTTCGGAACAGGGTACTCGTCGCTCG
>JALYSW010000118.1 GCA_030854615.1 Gemmatimonadota bacterium | reverse complement strand
GATGAGTAGCGAGCTGTGTGTAGTAGAACGAATCGATCGCACGGAGCTCCGCCAACTGCCCAGGCGTAAGCTCCACTCCGCTCAAATACGGCGCCATCATCGTCATCACACTCACTACGCCCGCCTCCCCGCGCGAGCCAGCACATCTCTCGCCGTCGCGATCACGTGCTCCACCGTGAACCCGTAGCGCCGGAGCACCTCATCCCCCGGCGCCGATGCGCCGAAGTGGTCGACGCCGATGATCGAGCCGGCAAGGCCGACGTATCGCTCCCATCCGAAGGGCGATGCCGCCTCGACACTCACGCGGGCGCGCACCGCCGGCGGCAGCACGGAGTCGCGGTACTCACTGCTCTGCGCCTCGAACAGTTCCCACGAGGGCATCGACACCACGCGGCTCCGTATTCCCTCGCTGCTGAGCTGCTGATGCGCCGAGAGTGCGAGCGACACCTCCGATCCCGTCGCAATGAGAATGAGCTCGGGCGGCGCACCGGGCGATGCGTCGCTGAGCACATACGCGCCGCGCGCCGTCCCGCTCGCGGGAGCAAGCGTCGCGCGGTCGAGGATGGGGAGCTTTTGCCGCGTCAGTATCAGTCCTACGGGGCCGTTCCTGTGCTCGAGCGCGATGCGCCAGCCCTCGATGGTCTCGTTGGCATCGGCAGGACGGATCAGCGTCATGTTCGGCATCGCGCGCAAACCCGCGATCTGCTCCACAGGTTGATGCGTCGGGCCATCCTCGCCGACGGCGAGGCTGTCGTGCGTCCACACGTAGATCACATGCGCGCCACTCAACGCGGCGAGACGAATGGCCGGACGCATGTAGTCGGAGAAAACCAGGAACGTCGCGCCGTACGGCACCAGGCCCCCATGAAGCGCCATCCCGGTGAGGATCGCCGTCATCGCATGCTCGCGGATGCCGAAATGAACGTTGCGCCCCGCGTATCCCCACTCGCCGCCCGCCGCTCCCTGCGTCGGCGGCCGCTGTCCCTCCTCTGGCATCAGCGCGCTCTGAAAGTCCCCTTTCTCCTTCATCATCGTACGCGTCGATGGATCGAGATCCGCCGATCCGCCCACCAGATTCGGAACAGTCTCGGCGATCACCGCGATCGCCTTTGCCCCAGCGTCGCGTGTGGCCATGTCGCCATCGCTCGGTGTGAACACCGGAAGCTTCGCGTCCCAGTGCGAGGGCAACTCGCCCGCCAGCGCCCGATCGAAGTCACGCGAAAGCTCGGGATATGCGGCGCGATAGGAATTCGCCTGTCGCTGCCATTCCGCCTGGCGCTGCACGCCGCGCGCGGCCGCCTCCGCGAACACCCGCTTCGCCTCTTCGGGAACGAGAAACTGCGAATCCTCGGGCCATCCGTAGGCTCGCTTCGTCAGTATCACCTCGTTCTTGCCGAGTGGCTCGCCATGCGCATGAAAGCTGTCGACCTTGTTCGGGCTTCCGAATCCGATGTGCGTTTGTGCGACGATGAGCGACGGATGCGCATCGTCCGCACGCGCCGCGGTGAGCGCCGCATCGACCGCTGCGATATCCATTCCGTCGATCTCTTGCACCTGCCACCCGTAGGCGGCGAAGCGCGCACCCACGTCTTCCGAGAAGGTGACGTTGGTCGTCGCCGACAACGTGATCTGATTCGCGTCGTACAGCACGATCAACTTGCCAAGGCGCAGATCGCCCGCCATCGAAGCCGCCTCGGCAGACACGCCTTCCATCAGATCGCCGTCGCTCGCGATGACGTAGGTGTGATGGTCGATGAGCGCGTGACCGGGACGATTGAACGTTGCGGCGAGCCAGCATTCGGCCATTGCCAACCCGACCGCATTCCCGAATCCCTGGCCAAGCGGACCCGTCGTGACGTCCACTCCGGGCGTGACTCCGCGCTCGGGGTGGCCCGGCGTCCTGCTTCCCCATTGCCGAAAGTGCTGCAGATCCTCGATCGTGAGGTCGTACCCCGTGACGTGCAGAAGACTGTAGAGGAGCGCGCTTCCATGGCCCGCGGACAGCACGAAGCGGTCGCGATTACTCCATTGCGGATTCGCGGGATCGTAACACATGTGGCGCGTCCACAGCACGTACGCCATGGGTGCGGCACCCATCGGCAGCCCCGGATGTCCGGAGTTCGCGCGTTCGACCGCATCGATACTGAGCGTACGGAGGGTGTTGATGCAGATGTCGTCGATCGTCCCGCGCGGAACCGTCATTGTGCGCCAACCACCGGCGCGGTCGGGGTGCGACCTCGTTGCGACAGCATCTTACCCTTGTTCGACAGCCGATCGAGAAGCTCCCGCCACGCCGCGTTGAACTTTGAGGTGCCCTCGAGTTGCAGTTGCGAGGCGAGCGCGGATATATCGATCCCCGCCCGCGCGAATTCGGCGAGAACCATCTCGAACTCTCCGCCGTCGACCGGCATGACGCCCGAGAGCGTTCCATGCTCCGCAAAGGCGAGCAATGTCTTGTCGGGGATCGTGTCGATCGTATCCGGAGCAGCGAGCGCCTCGATGTACAACGTATCGGACG
>JALYSW010000182.1 GCA_030854615.1 Gemmatimonadota bacterium | reverse complement strand
GCTTTTCCCGCACCTGCCTGTTGGCCTAACCGCTTGCTCCGCCAGCACGTTCGCGCTTTACTGGCAGCCATCAAGATTAAGACGCACTCCCTCCGAAATCAATCACCGAACCCACTCCCGCGCCTCCCGCCGAGGAGCCGTGCACCGAGCACGAATCGCCGTCGCAGAGACGCCGTGCCCGATTCGCCGCGACCCACGCGTAGACCCTCGTCCCCACCCATGCAGAGCCGGGCGCGTACATCAGCGGCGCGAGCGGCCAGAGCAGGGGCAGCCGGCGGCTGATCTCGCGAAAGGCAAAGAATCCTCTCAGTGCGCGACCATCCGGCGTGACGACGGACATCTCCTCTCGCATCTCTTCCGCCGTCACGCCCGGCAGCAGCCCTCTCGCTCGCACCATCTCGCGCTCGAGATCGACATACCGCAGCCTCTTCGCGCCATCCAGCTCATCGAGTTGCGTCATCGTCCGAATACAGAGCGGACAATATCCGTCGTAGACCAACGTCCACACACGGCGCTCACCGCCGGTGCGCGCGCGACGCCACCTCCGCACTTCGACCCGCACCGGTTCCGCGAATGCGGCATACAACGACATCAGCTGAAAGAACGGCGCTACCAACAGCACCGCGATACCGGTGTGCATCACGACACCTGCCGCCAGATACCCCGGCGCCAGTCGCGGAAACAGCACGCACAGCACGAACGTCGCCTCGAACGCGAGCGCGAGTACGGCGAAGAGCACGCCCAGCCAATGCAGATGCGCGAGCGCAAGCGTGAGCGGAAGTGCGTGGCCGATCCCATCGAGAAGCATGTAGTACGTCATCGTGTAGCCGTTCAGCCACGCCCCCTTCCCCACCGTGATCTTCGACAGCGCGGCGGAGAGGTATACGCACACGAGCAGCCACTGCACGAGCCGCATCGGCCAGCGCGCGTCGCGGCTGCACGCCCATCCTTCCATGGGCACGAAGCGGCCGCGGTCGCGACTTCGCGCCACACGCGCGCGAATTGCATCGACCGACAGCTCCGCACCGCACGGCGTCAGGATCAGCATCCAGAGTACGATCGTCGCCGCGGCCTGGGGATGGCGCATCGTCCCGTACGACAACACGTGCGCGAGCAGCAGCGTGACCGTCGATGCGAAGACAATGAGTGACACGCGCGTGTACGCCCCCACGAGCGCGCCGATGCCCGCCGCACCGCACACGATCCACGCGATGACGAGCAGCGCGGCGCCGGGCCGCGCGCCCCACCCGAATGGCAGCATCTCCACCTTGAGCGCCGGCAGCGCGACGAACCATTCGGACGGCAGGAGTGCGCGCTTCAGCTCGAGCGCGAGGGTGCCCGGCCACAGCGCATCGGCGAGCAGCGCGAAGACGACGGCGATGCGGAGATATGCCAGATCGCGCAGGCGCGCGGGCTCGAACCAGTAGCGGTCGAGCCGCTCGCGAATGCTCACTCGCGTCCGCCGCGATCGAGCGCCCACTCGGCCGCACGGCGCATCGGTGCGCGTACCGTATATGTCGATCTGTCCGCGACGTACACAACCCGGAGCCACGCCGAAGCCGAGCAGTAGCGCCCGGGATAGTGCGCCTCCACGGCGCGCCCCACCTTGAGCTTTGCGTCCTGGCTCGCAGGCGCGTCGGGCGCGCGGCCGATCATTATTAGCAGCGATCCGAGTTGCGACGGCGGGATTCCCAGCGACTCCGGCAGAATCGTGACGGTGGGCTCCGTGCGTCCGCATTGCGCGGCGCGCAACTCCGACACGAGCAGAGAGTCTCCGCGGGCGTGCGCATCCGCGTACATCGAATAGCGCACGAATGGCCAGTACCAGGCGCCCCCGCCGGCCACGAGTGACGACGAAGACGCGATCTGTGCACCGAGCACTGCGATGCAGACTGCGGCTGCGACGGCCTTCGGAAGGGGCATGAGCCTTGGGAGAGTGACATCGGTCACCGGTCGCGAATCGCGGGGCTTGGATGATCGCGCAGCGGGTGCAGACGCATCATGTCGATCAGCGAGTAGAAGCACAACGGGACCGATGCGTCTTCAGTGGAGCACGAGCGCCGCCCGGCATCAGGGCGCGGGCGCCTCGCTCGCTACAATTTCCCTGCCTCGCACGAACCGCTTCCCGAGCTCGATGAACGGCTTCTCGACCAGGTGATACGCGACGTACGGGAGGAGGACGACGAATCCCGCTGCAGCGAGCCACTGTACCGCATCGGATTTCACGCTCAAAACATTAAAGCCGACCCAGAAGGCGATCTGATGCGTGAGGTAGATACCGTACGAATAAAGAGCGATCGTGCCGGCGGCGCGGGTGAGCCTCGACTCAGGGAGCTGATCGACCAACGGGATCAACGATCCAACTCCGAGGCAGAAAATCCATTCGGCGACATAAAAATTGATACGATCCGCGAGTACAAAAAATACCGCGATGCATACAAGCAGCGCGGGAAGCCAGAATGCCGCAGCGGCCCGCGCGCGGCTCGGCCCACGTGCGAGGATGCCGTAGGCGAGCACTCCCGACAGGAAGCATGGAATGAACTGCAGAATCGAGAGTCGCCAGATGCCGGGGGTGGAGCCGCGTTGAAACAGAAGGCCGAGTGGAGCGGCCACGAGAATTCCCGCGACGATCCATCGCGGCCCTCGCCGCGCCGCGAGAAAGCAGAGCGGCAGCAGCACGTACATCTGGACCTCGAGCGGCAACGACCAGAGCACGCCGAGGAGGTTGTATGTGCCGGCCAGGTTTTGAACCAGCAACAGGTTGGCGATCACGACGAAGAGTGGAGCTGGTGTGTACGCCACGGGATGGTGCACGACGGGTACGGTCTGCGGAATGCCCAGAGCGACGACGGCGAGTACCGTGACGATTGCGAGCGGATAGATGCGGAACGCGCGTCGGAGGTAGAACTCCGACACCCACGAGCCGCGTGCGCCGCTGCGCTCGAGGGATCCCATGAGTACGAGGCTCGTGTGCACGAAAAAGAGGAGGACCCCTGCTCTCCCGAGCGGGTCGAGCTCCTTATGGAAGCCGAGCGCTCTCGAGATGTGAAAGAGGAGTACGGAGAGGACCGCGACGGCGCGAAGG
>JALYSW010000086.1 GCA_030854615.1 Gemmatimonadota bacterium | reverse complement strand
GTGGGGCCGGTGGCGGCGGCGGCGGAGCTGGTGCCGGAGCCGGAGCCGGAGCCGGTGGTGGCGGCGGCGGCGGTGGCGGAGCCGGCGGCACGGGCGTGAACGACGCCAGTGCTACTGGAGATGAAATCTTGTAGTACGGGTGGATGTCGAAGTTCACCGGATTCACCTCGAACGTGCGGTTCGCGGCGAAACGTCCCGTGGTCGGGAAGTACGGTGGTGGCTTGGTCAAGCCGCAAGTGTTGAATGTGTATCTTTTGATATAACCCGTATTTCCGTTCGTAGCCGCCGCATCGAGTGTTCCTACCGGCTGCCGGGTTCCGTGGATGATGCCGCCCGTCAGATATAGACATCCGCGACCGGCCTTCACCGTCTCGCACTTCTCGCTCTGTGGAGGGCCCTTGTCGTAGTCTTGCACGGCGAAGGAGCCCAGCGCCAGAATGGATGCGCTGACGTATGCCGATGGCGTCGAGCCGAGGTGGAACACGTGGTCGTAGGTCATCCCAGTCGTTTGCGCGGGGGACAGCAGGAGATTGTTCCCCATCACGACGTTGGTTCCGGAAATGATACCGAGATAATCTTTGCAGAGCGCAGCGTCGCTGGCGTAAGTGATGTTGTCGCCGATCGTAACCTCGTAGGGAGAAACGACCGTCACATATCCGTTCACTACGCCGCTGACGATCACTTTCCCGCTGACAAAGACCACACCCTGGAATTCGTGATTGAGAATGTGGTTGATCGGCCAGAGATACGCGGCATCCGCGCGGCCGGTGGCCGTGACGCGAGGATCGACGACGGGCGAGGGAAGCCACGCACCGTACGCGTTGTGGTCGTAGAAATGACCGCGCGCACCGACGTTGACCGAATCGTTCAGATTCGGATCACCGCCGAGGAAGCAGCGAGCTCCGGGACGAGTCAGGGAGTCGACGCGAGCATCCTGATTCGGGATATCGGACAGGGGGACGAAGCTGAGTCCACCGGCGTCCGCGCTGGGATTTCCGCAGTTCGCATTCGTTCCAACGAGGAGGCCCCCATCTTGGGCAAAGCCCGGCGAGGTGGCGTCGCTGCCGCTGAATTGGCGAAACGAAGCGCCGTTGTATTGCGCAGCTTTGGCTTGCGCGCCGCCAGGAAGAGCATTCGACGACCAAACGCGCATGAAGCCTTCATCCGCAGACGTGTCCTGTCCGTCGCCATTGAGGTCGACGGCCACGAACTCGATGCGGGTGGTGGCTTCTCCGACTCCGCCGGTAAGCCCGCCGTCGATCTTCGTCTGTCCATGAATCGCGAGAGCCGCGAGCTGCCCGAACACCTTGGTCGTCGGCATAGAGATGTTCGGCACGTGCTGTGTGTACGTCTTGTCGAAAATACCGCTCGAGATTCCGGAGATCGCCTTTGCCGTCGTCACGACGTCGTGGAACTCGACGCCGGACGGCGCGATGCTGATGTTGTCGTTCGAGTGCGCAGGACCGTATACCTGGTCGCCACCGCCGAAGTAAATGCCGTTCTCGCTGTTCGAGAAGTAGGCGTATTTGGCGAAGGTATCCTGGAAAACGGTGCCGCGATGATAGACGGCGTTGCCGAAATCATCTTCGGCCTTCACGATGATCGTTCCGTAGATGCCGTACTGACCCGTTGTGCTGAAGCTCGGGCCAGCCCACGACGTACGGTAGACGTGTGGAATTACCGATCCACTCGCATCGGTAACCGGCACGTGATTCTCGACCATTACTTCGCCACTGTCGCGAAAGTACGTCGAATCTCCGGGGTGCGTGTTGAGGATATTGCGAACCTCCTCGACGCCTCCGTCGGCCACGTTGTACAGCACCGTGGCTCGTTCGCTGTTCTGCGAAATCAATCGCGCGTTCAGCGTTGTGGTGGATGCGACGATCACGATGGCGACGATTGCCAATGTGACCAGAAGTACCGCCATCAGCGCGACGCCGCGTTTTTCACGCACGCGCGTGTGAGGCATAGAGGGATCTCCTGAGGAGGTCATGGATTGGGCTGCAAGCCGCCGGTGGATGCGGCGGGGGAGCTTGCGGGTGTGCAGTCCTGCGCTGAAACGCTGTACCAGTACGTGACAGAGGGATTGAGCCCGCCATCGGTGTAGGTGTAGGGCGGTGTACCACCTGCAGGAACGGACGCGATTGTCTGCCAGACGGTGTCGAAGTTGTCTCTTCGCATGACCTGATAGCGCATGACATCGCGCTCGCCACCTGTTTCGTCCGGACTCGCCGTCCAGGTAACCACGAGCGCACCGGACCCGCCCTTAGAAATCACGGAGCTCGGTACCGGAAGCGGCTTTGCGCCGCACGTCTGCAACTCACGCATGCCAACATTCGGAAGCGATGCGATGACCGAGACGGGACGAGTGCGCTGCGCCGTATCCGCGAGCCCATTGGTGACGTTGAACGACACGATGACGCCGCGCAGCAGGTCCTTGGGAACGACCTTGGCCGCATCCGCATAGTTCATCGGCAGGGACGCCCCCGGAACGGTGTCGATCGATTGATTGCCCGACGGGTCCGTCTTGAGATACATGTACCGGAAGAACGGATATGTCGAATCGGGAAGCACGTTGCGAACGACCACCTCGGGCGGAGCCGCGTTCACCTGCCGCAGCAGCACATAGTCGTCCGGACGAGCCGTCTCCGTGTCGGGCATGAAGGAGAACGTGATCGTCTCCGCGGGACTCGGCGCACCGTTCGCGTCCAGGTAGTCGCCAAGGGGATAGTCGAGCGTCGTATTCAGCAAGAGCTTGTGCTGCGCCTGGAGCAACGTCCGCGTCTCCTCGAGCGGAGCGTTCGGCTCGTAGTACGTCGAGTTGACATCGCCTTCTACTTTCGTGGCGTAGTCGCCGTTGAATGCGAAGGTATTCTGATCGATGTAGATAACGGCGGGCTGGCCCACCGTCAGGTTCGAGCCAACCGAGCGAAAGTGTTGGCTGAGCAAGTCGTTGGCGAAGCGGGCATTCTGAAGGAGCACCATATCCGTGGTGGCCTTCCGAAAGGTTCGGGACTGCCCCATGAAAAAGTTCATCGTCCCCGCAAGAACGATCGCCATCACGATCATGGCGATCATTAGCTCGATGAGTGAAAACCCCTTTCGCGATCGAGTGTTCATTTCAGTCTCCTAGTACAACGCGATCGCAATGGTCCGCGACACAGGCGATGAAAGTCCGGCATTCGTCACGGCGACCGTGACCCGGGTGATGTCGTTTTTCGGACAACCACTCGGGTTATCACACGTCGTGATCGCTGACTTGTCGTGAACGACGGTGGTCGTTCGGCTGAATCCAGCGTCCGGAGTGTCGCTGCCGGCGAACTTCGCAGTCAGCGAATCGTAGATAGGATAGCCATGCACTTCAGCGATTCGCATATCTGCGAACGACTGAGCGCGAACGCGCACCGTGTCGATCGTCGTTTCGTGCAGGAATGTGACAGTGGTATTCGCGAGACCGAGAATGATGATGGCCAGGATGGTCAGTGCCACCATGATCTCGACGAGCGAAAATCCCTCTTTGTGATTTCGCATCAGAAGCCCCTTAGCCAGGTCGTTCCATCATAGTGCCACCATTCCGCGCGTCCCGTCGCCCTTTCGATCCGCATTGCGCGATCGTCGCTGATGTATTTTGGATCACCGATTGCGCGCAGCGACGTGATGTACGCGCCGCCGGCTTCGCTCGCGCTTCCATTTCTGGAGAACGTGACGGCGGGAAGACCGCTTGACCCTTCTGTCTGCGTGAAGTTGATCGTGCGGGCTCCGAACGACATCGTGGGCGCACCGCTCAGGCCAAAGCGCACGCGATCGCCAAGGAACACCAATCGTGTGTGCTCGCCGTCGTCGTACTGGCCGTTGTTGTTCGTATCCCAGATGATGCGCACGCGATTGCCCGCGGTATCGAAGACCACGATCACGTTGTGCTGCTTCGCGATCGCTTCCCGCTGCGACGCGATCAGTGTCGTGCCGATCGATTGGATGTCACCGTTCACCTGGTAGCGCGCGATGTCCACGCGCCAGAGGGCGATGCCGGTCATGATGCCGATCATCGTGATGACGATGAGCATCTCGACCAGGGTGAATCCGCGTTGGCGTAGCGTGCGAGCAGTTTGCATCGTTCCTCGATCAGGCATGCGAGCTCCGGAACTGAATGAGCGCCCATCTCTCCAACACCGAGCGTTCATCGTACCTTGCAAATCGACGACAGGAACGGACCGCATTCGGCCCACTCCAGGTCCAGTAGTGATGGACGATTTATGACCGGTGTCTATCACACCAGGATTTCTATCTATCACGCCGCGGGCACCTTTCCGGTCGAACGTGGAGTGATTCATTTCGATCGTTGTAACGTTTTGTGTCAGTCAGCCATCCGAATCGCAAACGCCGGATGGCAGCGAGCTCCGCTGCACCATCCATGCGCAGTTCCGGTTGCACACTGTCAGTGAGTTAGACGCGTCTAAGGCGACACTAAGGGGCCTTACGAGCGCCGCCCGCCACGAATCGTCGCAGGCGCGCTGGGCTACCTTGTAGCATCGATCGCTACTTTTTTGCGGGGATTATGTGGGCTGACACCCTCCAGCAGCTCGAGCACCAGCATCTTTTACGGCTCATGACCCTCGGCGGGTCAAGCGTGCTCACCGGCGCCCTACTATTACTGGTGCTCCCCCTCCGCCGGATCCGGGCTCCGCTCCTCTCCCACTTCGCCACCCAGTGCGCCGTTTGGGGGGTGGCCGAGCTCATTTGGGTGGCGTACGCCATCCGCGACATCCCCCTCCGCGACTACGACGGCGCCGCCTCGCTCGCCCAACTGCTCTGGATCGCCATCGGGCTCGAGGCCGGCGCGATCCTCGTCGGCATCACACTCGCTATCGGCGGATGGACGCACGTCAAACGACCCGGTGTCGTCGGCTCCGGACTCGGCATCGCCGTACAGGGCGCAGCGCTCATGGTTCTCGATCTCATTCTCGTGCGCGCCATCAGACTCTAACCGCGCCTTCCGCTCGCGCCCGTCAGCGGTAACTTTTCGTGCACATGGCCGGCTACTCCGATCCGATCAACCACGCCTTCGCGTTCGCGGCGAAACACCACGATCAGCAGGTGCGAAAGGGGACGCGCTATCCCTATCTCACCGCCGCGCCGAATCTCGCGGTGATCCTCGCCCGCTACGCGCAGGATGATGCGACGCTGGTCGCGGGGATCCTGCACGACG
>JALYSW010000042.1 GCA_030854615.1 Gemmatimonadota bacterium | reverse complement strand
CAGTGGAAGCTCGGCGGCGCGACGACGTGGGGATGGGTAACCTACGATCCCGAATCGAATTCGGTGTTCTACGGCACCTCGAATCCAGGGACGTGGAACCCCGATCTGCGCCCCGGCGACAACCTCTACTCGACCGCCGCGATGGCGCGCGATGCCGACACGGGTGCGCTCAAGTGGGCCTATCAGTACACACCGCACGACGCGTGGGACTACGATGCCGTCAACGAGCATATCGTTGCGGACATTCCGTTCGATGGAACGACGCGCAAGGTCGTCGTGCACTTCGACCGCAATGGCTTCGCCTACACGATCGACCGCAACACGGGCGAGGTGCTGGTGGCACAGCCGTTCCAGTATCTGAACTGGGCGACGGGCGTCGACCTCACGTCCGGCCGTCCGACGCTCGTGGAAGAGAAGCAGACGCACCAGGGGCGCATGACGACGAACATCTGTCCGTCATCCATCGGCGCGCGCGATCAGCAGCCCGCGGCGTTCTCGCCGCGCACGCATCTCTTCTACACGCCGTCGACGAATCTCTGCATGGACTACGGAGGGATCGAGGCGAAGTACATCGCGGGAACGCCATACGTCGGCGCGGCGGTGAAGATGTATGGCGGTCCTGGCGGCAATCGCGGCGAGTTTCTCGCGTGGGATGCCGGCACCGGAAAGAAGGTGTGGGGGATCAAGGAGAATTTCCCCCTCTGGTCCGGCGCGCTCGCAACCGCCGGCGACGTGGTCTTCTACGGCACGATGGACGGCGACTTCAAGGCGGTGAACGCCACGAACGGCGAGGTGCTCTGGAAGACGCACTTCAACTCCGGAATCGTCGGCAATCCGATCACGTATCTCGGACCCGACGGCAAGCAGTACATCGCCGTGTACGAAGGTGTGGGTGGATGGGCCGGCGCCATCGTGCCGGGCAATCTGTCCACCGACGATCCCTTCGCCGCACTCGGCGCAGTCAACGCGATGAAGGATCTGCCCGAACACACGAAAGCCGGCGGTGCCCTGCACGTGTTCACGCTGCCGTGATTGCGCGTGCGGCGTTGACGCTGGTTGCGGCCTGGGCGCTTGGTGCTACGACGCACCCGGCGCCGAAGCCGCCGCTGCGCGTGTGCGCCGATCCGAACAATCTCCCCTTCTCGAACGAGCAGCGTGCGGGCTTCGAAAATCGCATCGCGGATCTCCTCGCGCACGACATGGGGACGACGGTGGAGTTCAGCTGGCGTCCGCAGATGCGCGGGTTCGTGCGCAAAGGGCTCAAGGCCGGCGCATGCGACGTGTACATGGGAGTGCCGGTCGCGTTCGGTCCGCTGCTCACGACGAAGCCGTACTACCGATCGACGTACGTGATGATCTACCGGGCGAAGGGGCCGGTCCACGTGCGCTCCCTCGACGACAGCGCGCTCCGCTCGCTCAAGGTCGGGGTGCACATGATCGGCGACGACTATCAGAACACGCCGCCAGCGCAGGCGCTCGCGTCGCGTGGGATGATCGACAACGTGCGCGGCTATCCGATCGTTGACGACTACTCGCAGCCGAATCCCCAGGCGCGCATCATCGAGGCGCTCGCGCGCGGCGAGATCGACGTCGCAATCGTATGGGGGCCGTTCGCAGGCTACTTCGCGAAGCATTCGTCTACGCCATTCACCATCGTGCCCGTCACTCCGTCCAACGATCCGTCGGGACAGATCTTCGCCTTCGACATCGCGATGGGGTTGCGCCGCACGGATACCACGCTCGCTCGCACGCTCGACACGCTGCTCGTGCGCGAGCGGCCGGCGATTCATAAAATCCTGTCCGACTACGGCGTGCCACTCGACTCCATGCCGAGCGGCGCGATTCACGGAGAATGACAATGAGAACGAAGCTTCAGTCGATCGTATTGGGCGGCGCGGCGCTGTCGGTGCTCGTCCTCGCGGCATGTGGCGGCAAGGATGAGCCGAAGGAGAAGAGCAGCCCCAAGCCGGCGAGCACCGACGATATCGATCAGCGAACCTTCAGCGGCGATGCGAAGCTCGCAGTGCAGGGGCGAGAGCTCTTCATCGAGAACAACTGCTATGGTTGCCACGGCGGACTCGGAGGCGGGGCGATGGGACCGAGCCTTCGCGACACCACGTGGAAGTACGGCGGAAGTGACTCGCTCATCTATCACACGATCCACGACGGGCGCCCGATGGGGATGCCGCCGTGGGCCGGCCGCCTGAACGATCGACAGATCGGCGCGCTGATCGAGTACATCCACTCGATGCGCACGAAGGCGGAGCCGCAGTTCTTCTTCGCGCAGGGCGGCGATACTACCGCGATGCCGGCCGCGAACGCGGCGCCGCCAGCGGCGGTGAATCCGATCCCCATGCCTGGCCCGCATCCGGACACGGTCAAGCACAAGTCGCAGAAGAAGACCGACTAGCTCGCCTACTTCAATGGCGCGGTGGGCGCGTACGTCGGCGTGCGCCGAGCGTTCGCAGCCTGCTCGAACGCGTAAGCGATGCGGATGAGCGTCGCCTCGCTCCATGCGCGCCCGAAGAAGGAAATCCCGACCGGCAGACCGAATGCGTAGCCTGCCGGCACCGTGATGCTCGGATAGCCGGCTTCTGCCGCGGGCGACGCGCTTCCTCCGCCATCCCCGTCGCCATTCACGAGATCGATTGGCGCAGGCGGTCCTCCCGTCGGCGCGACGAGCGCGTCCAACCGATGCGCATTCATCACCGCGTCGATCCCCTTCGTTCGCGTGCTCGCGCGTACTTTGGCCAGTGCGCGCAGATACTTCGCGTCGGTGAGCGGTCCGCACTTCTCGGCCCGCTCGAATATTTCCTGGCCGAAGTACGGCATCTCGTCGTTCGCGTGCGCCTTGTTGAACGCGATGAGGTCGGCGAGCGTGCGTACCTTCGCGCCAACGGCGAGCGTCGCCAGATATTCGTTGACGCCAGCCTTGAACTCGTAGAGCAGGACCTCGTACTCGGCGTCGCCGACCGCGCCCATCTTTCCGATCTCGACCGGGTCGACGATCACCGCCCCCTTCTCGCGCATCAGGTCGAGCGCGCGCTGCGCGATGCCGTCCGCCGCCGGACTGTACCCGAAATACTG
>JALYSW010000033.1 GCA_030854615.1 Gemmatimonadota bacterium | reverse complement strand
TCAAGCGCGAGCTCGAGGTCGGGGAGATCGGGGCGATGCCGTGGCGCAAGCGTGCGGAGGAGTCGGGGGTGCCATATGTAGAATTCCTGCATGTGGCGCGCGGGCTGGCCGATCGCGGGGTGATCGGACGTTTTTCGACGTTCCTCGAGCACGTAAAGCCGGGGGCCGAGGGTATTCGCGTGACGCGCTACAACGCGCTCTTCCACTGGCGTGTGCCGGAGGGGCGCGAGATCGAGACGGGGAAGGAAGTCGGGCGCCATCACATCCTCACGCATGCGTACTGGCGCGAGGGTGGGGACGAGTTCGCGAACGTGAACATCATGGCGGTGGCGCATGGCACCGACAAGCAGCTTGTGCTCGCGCACAAGGCGGCGATCGATGCGCATCTCGCCGAGGCGGAGATTCCGGTGAGCTATACGAACGTGTTCTGGGGCGGGCGAAGCGAGATCAAGCCGAGTGAGATCGCGCCGGGAGCGTATGTGGCGTGGTTGAGCGCTGCGGGTATAGCGCCGGAGTCGATGCGCGCGAGTGCGGATGAGGAGTCGGGCGCGGCGTGAGGAGATTCGGAATGCGCGCGTTGGTGGTGGGCGGTGCGATGATCGTGGCGTGCCAGGATGCGCGGGACGCGAGGGCCTCGCGGGCTGACTCGGCTCGCGTTGTCGCGAAGGGAGTCGCGGCGTCGCATGGGGCAGTGGCGAGGGATTCGACGGGGTTCAGTGTGCCCGCGGTCTGCGCGCAGGGCGGGCTCCCGGTGCCGCGGAAGGCTGCGAGGGTGGCGACGGCGCCGAAGACTCGCGCGGATAGTGTGAAGCAGGCGAAGGACGACTCGATGCACATGGCGGCGCTCAGCCTGCATCCGGGTGCGGAGCCTGCGCACCTGATTGGCGGGTGGCGCGATTCGAGTGGCGCTGCGGACAGCTCGACGGCGACGCGTGCGGATACGATGCGCGTCGCACGGGCTGCGAGCACCGACTCCATTTCGGGCGCGCCAAAGTCGCCGCGCACCGCCCACGCTGATTCCGTCGCGCGCGCGCGAGCGAAGGTGCACGCCGATTCGCTCAAGGTGATCGCGTTACAGACCGACTCGGCGGCGACGCGCCGTCTCCCGGGGTCGCTCTTCCCGGGGTGCCGAGTGGTGGCCTACTATGGCAATCCCATGTCGAAGCGCATGGGGATTCTCGGCGAGATCAACCCCGACTCGATGCTCGCGCGGCTTGCGAAGCAGGCCGCGGCGTACGCGGCGGTGGACAGCGGGCGCCCCGTGCTGCCGGCGCTCGAGCTCATCGCCACGGTGGCGCAGGCGGGGCCGGGGAAGAGCGGACTCTATCGCGCGCGGATGCCCGACACGTTGATCGCTCGCGTGATGGGGTGGGCGGAGAAGCATCACTATCTCGTCATCCTCGACATCCAGACGGGGCGCAGCACGATGGCGGCAGAGATGGCGCCGCTCATGAAATATCTCGCGAAGCCGTACGTGCATCTCGCGCTCGATCCCGAGTTCTCGATCGGCACGAAGAAGATTCCGGGGAAGGTGATCGGACGGATCGATGCGGCGGACGTCAACGCGGTGTCGACGGTGCTCGCGGCGCTGGTCGACTCGCTTAAGCTGCCGCCCAAGATGTTGATCGTGCATCGCTTCACGACGCCGATGCTGTCGAACCATCAGAAGATCAAGCTCGATCCGCGCGTGCAGATCGTGATCGACATGGATGGCTTCGGTCCGCCGAGGCTCAAGTACGGATCGTACAAGGCGTACGTGCACGACCGGCCGGTGCAGTTCGCGGGCTTCAAGCTGTTCTACAAGAACGACAAGCCGATTCTGACGCCGGCGCAGGTGATGGAGTTGGACCCGGTGCCGCTGTTCATCATGTATCAGTAGCCGGCGAGTACGGGAGCCATCGTTAACCCGCGGTCGCCGTCGTGGCAGGGGTTGCGCGATTCGCCGCTGCGATCAGCTTTGCGTCCGACCATTGCTCCGCCCAGAAGAAAAAAGCGGCTATGACGAGTGCACTGGTGATGATGGCAATGAACCGGATGGGCCATTCATAGGGCTGACCGAGCGAGTACGCCATGGCGCAACTGGCCGTAATGAATCTCGGGATGCTGCCGACGTACTAACGGAGGTAGCGGCGCTGGATGCGAAAGGCGAGATGCCATAACGCTCCCGCCACTGCGCCAACCGCGGCGACGAAGAGCAGGAAATTCATCCACTGCTCGCGAGTCGCAATCGGGAATTGGCTGGCGTTGACGCGCGTGAATACCCAGACGAGTGCTGGCTGAGCAAGCATGAAGCCGCCGGCGAAGAGTAGCATCGTCTGCCATGCGGAAAAACGAAGCAGCCAGCGATCAGATCGCGCGACCCACCTGTCGGCGTTGCTCATGGCATTGCTCACGACACGCCCTCCGGAAGAGAGACGCCGGAACCGTCACCGGCCCGGGCGCCAGATCATAGTCGATCGACCGGCGTCGTCAAAAAAGACAGCTCACCTCTTCGCGACGGCTTGCGCGAGCATCGGCATTCGGGCGTACGCGAAGATACCTCGAATGGTTGATGGTCAGGCTCCCGGGGGCAGGCGGTATTCTCGGATCACACAAAGCAGTCGGGAATTCCGCATCGACCGGAGACAGTCATGCCGCCGATGAGAACACACACCCCTGCTGGAACGACGCCTGAGCGGATGGCGTCGTAGCAGGGGTTGCAGGTGGAGCGTAGCGTCGGTTCCGTACGCGCGACGCGGATGGTGCGCGCAGCACGGTGCACTTGCACCGTGAACCCATGCTCGCCGCCATCCACTCCGCCGCCGTACTCGGCATCGAGGCCTATGATGTCACCGTCGAGGTCGACGCGGCGCAGGGGTTGCCGCAGTGGACCATCGTCGGGCTCCCCGCGGGCGCGGTGAGGGAGAGTCGCGAGCGCGTCGGCGCGGCGCTCGTGAATTCCGGCTTCGTTGTGCCGCCGAAGCGCTTCACGATCAACCTCGCGCCGGCAGATCGGCGGAAAGAGGGAACCGCGTTCGACCTCCCCATCGCGCTCGGCATCCTCGTCGCCACCGGCCAGCTCCGCGCGGACTCCGTCGCGGGGATCGTTGCGGTAGGCGAGCTCGGGCTCGACGGCACGCTGCGCGCGATGCGCGGCGCGCTTCCCGTCTCGCGTCGGGTGGCGCAGCTCGGCTCAACGCCCGCGCGTATGCTCGTGCTCCCGCCGGCGAATGTGGCCGAGGC
>JALYSW010000017.1 GCA_030854615.1 Gemmatimonadota bacterium | reverse complement strand
CGCGCGCGGCGGGGAGCACGTCGATGAATCGCTGCAACGCAGCAACCTCTCCGGCGCCCGCGTCGCGCAGGAGATTCTTCGCCTGCTTCTTCAGATGTGAAAGGTCTGGTGACGCGGGTAGGACTTTTATGTTGCCTCCATGCGGTGATCGCCGAAGGCCCGCAAACCGGCTGCACGGTGGCAGTGATTTGGTCGTGCTGTAGTGAACGAGTGGGTTCAACCCTTCCCGCGGGCCCGGGGGCGCCTCGCAAGCGCCTCCCGGAAATTACATCGCGTGCGCGCGCGTGCCAGTAGATGTCTCGAGGATCCGCCCACGCCGGCGATACGGCTTGAGATAGGTCCAGAGGATTATCATGGGCGGCGTGCGATGCCGTCAGGCATTCTGCCAGAATTTCCACCACGGGCTCGGCTTGTCATCTCCTCGTGCCATCTGCTGGCTCATCGCCCGACCGCGCCAGCTGAGATAAGGAGAATCGAGCAGAGCGTCCTGCATCCGATCCGGCGTGTTCGGACCGACCATCGGAGGTCCGTCACTCGCGGCCCGCGCGTCCTGCTCGAAGACGCGGTTGAGGAGCTCGATGACCTTCTCCTTGTTGAGCCGTCCCTTCAACGAGAGCGCGCCGCGCGCGCGAAGCACGTCGTAGCATTTCGTGGTGTCGTATTGATAGAAGATCACGGTGAGCTTGGTCGGTGGTCTCGCCATCAGTCAGACTCCCTGGCCACTCTATCGCAGCTGCGCGGCGACGGCATCGAAGAAGGTAAAGTCGTCGATGACTTCGCCGCCCGTGGGTTTGGTCTGAGCGCTCCACACGACAATGACGAGATGCACCGCGGGGTTGATGTAGATGTGCTGTCCGAAGATCCCGTCCGCCTCGAAGGCGGCATCATGAATCTCGTTGGCAGAGGTGCCGGGCCACCAGAAGTAGCCGTAGGGAATTGGGGTGCCATCGCGCAGCGTCTTCGCTGTCGACGCCTCGTGGATCCAACCACGCGGCAGGATCGTGTCGCCGTTCGCGATGCCGCCGTCGAGGATGAACTGTCCGAAGCGCCCGTAGTCTCGGAGCGTCGCGCTGAATCCACTGCCGCCAATCTCGTGACCGTCTGGGGAGTCGCGCCACCACTTCGCATCGTCCTCCATCGCGTAGCGGCTCCAGATGCGATCGGCGAGATAGTCAGCGAGCGGGCGGCCGACGGCCGCGCGGACGATCTCGCCCGCGACCTGAGTTTCGCCCGTACTGTAGTTGTTGACGAGGCCGGGTTGCGCGGCGCGCGGCAGTGAGCCCATGAGCTTCATCGCTGCGCCGGGCTTCTGCGCGATCTGCGTCTCGAGGAGATGGCGACGATCGGAGGATGAGTCGGTGTATTTCTCTCTCCAGCGGACGCCGGACGACATCACGAGGATGTCGCGCACGGAGACGCCATCGTACGCGCTCCTCGAGAGCGACGCGACGTACTTCGTGACGGGATCGTTCAGCGACGCGATGCGTCCCTGTGCGATCGCGGCGCCGTCGAGCGTCGACGTGAGCGACTTCGCGACCGACATCGACATCCAGCGCGTGCGCTCCGTGTTGCCGTAGCGATAACGCTCGAGCGCGATGCGGCCGTCGTGGATGACGAGAATGCCGGCGACGCGATTGAGGTCGAGGTACTGCTCGAGATCGTAGCTCTTATCCCCGTCTGCGAAGTGGACATCGCCGAGCGGGGTAGCGCATGGCGGGAGTGGCTTGGGATGCGCGCCGTGCGGTACGATGCGCGTCGGGAAGAGACGGTCGATGTTGCGGAAGGTGTTGACCGCCATCTCCGGCGTGAGTGCGCCGTCGTACATCTGGCGCACGGTGCCGATTGGTTCGCTGGCGTGCGGATACGATGTGCTCTCGGCCGACGAGACGGACACGCGCGGCGGATGCGCTGGTCCGCACGATGCGATTGCGGGGAAGACCGCGACGAATGTGGCAACGATACGACGCTTCATGTCTTACGCGTTGAGCCGCGTGCGTCCTCGACGATGACGCGATGCCCGGCCCTCTCGAGCGCGCTCATCGCCGTCGCGAGCGCGCTTCCGGGGACCAACACGTAATCCGTGTCGTACGTCGCGATGGGAAAGATCGGCACCGCGGCATCCGCCAGTGGCCCCGCGATGACGGCGAAGATCCCGATCAGATTCAGCGGCAGTGGACCGTTGACGCGGAACATGCGATAGCCGCGCTCTGCGTCGAGCTCTTCGGGGAGGGCGGCTTCGTCGGCGACGATCGAGAGTTCCGTCGGCGTGCGCGAGATAGTGAGGAATTCGCGCGTGTGTACGGTCCAGTCGGGAACGGCCGCGCCGGCTGGCAGCCGGCAGAGCGCGAGCGGTGTGGCGAGCAGCGTGAGCACGATCTCTCGCGGAGTCAGTTCAGCGTGCACGCGAGTACGGAATACGAGACCACGGATCCTCCGGACTGTACTGTGTCGTGAACCCAAGATGTATCACGAAACGCCGGCGTCCGGAACGGCAGGCGCCAATGAATCCTGATACCGTAAACGTGACCGTCCTCGCTCCCGTACTTTTGGATGTTGCCGCCGCCGCTCGTGCGGTGCATTCTTGGGAGGTCATGATGGCACTCCCCCAGCGCGCACTCTCCCTCGCCGGATTCGTTCTCGCGCACGCAACCTGGAGCCTCTCGGACACCGAGTCCGATGAGCGGCTCTGTCCTCTCGCCGTGCTCGAGGGCGACGACGGCGATCGCCGCATGACGCGCTTCGAGGCCGACACGCAGGAGGAGGCCATCGTCGCAGGAAAGATCGCGATGCGCGAGGCCAAGGATCACGTCGCCGCCTGGGCGTTCGCGCGCGAAGGCGCATGGCGACGGATGGACAACACTCCATCCGGCGACGTCCTCGCCGTGGACTTCTGGGCGACCGGCATGCCGAGCGTCGCGACGTTGATGCAGCCGTTCAGTCGCGCCGCGAATGGCGGCCGCTTCCGCGTCGGCACGAAGCCGACGCTCGTCGTCGGCGACACGGTGCTCGCGCCAGATGTCGCCGTGCCGTCGATCGCTGCGATCATGGACGGCGTGCAGGCGCACACGATCGTCGCCGAGCTCTGGCCCACCTGGCGCTAGTCGCGCACGATCGTCAACATCGCCTCGCTTGACGATGCGCGGTCCGGAGGGACATTGAAGGCTGACATCAATCGCCGACAACGTTCACGGAGAATCCCATGCTGGTCATTCGCGAGATCATGTACTGCAAGCCCGGAAAGGTTCGCCCGCTCGTCGAGAAGTTCGTCGCCATGAACAAGCTCGGCGTCACGATCGGCATGCCGAACATGCGCATCATGACGGATTTCGCGGCGGAGCGGTATTGGACCGTCGTCTCGGAGATGGAGGTCGCCGCCCTCGCGACGTTCGAGAAGATGATGTCGGAGCCGCCGAAGGGATCGGCCGAGGACATGAAGCAGTTCGAGGAGCTCATGAAGGGCTATCATGATCTCGTCGATCAGGGGAAGCGGGAGATCTACAAGCGCGAGGGCTGCTGGCCCACCTTGGCTGTTGCCGCCACGATGCAAAACGGCCCCGGCAACTTCGCCGGGGCCGCTCGCAACTCTGGCTAAGTCTCTATCAGCTTGCGGACGTGCACGTCTTCGACAAGTCGCCACTGCGCGCGCTCGTCTCGTTGAATGGAATCGGGAACACGGGAATCGGATCGAAGCCGCGCTCCTGTCCAACGCCAGCCGGCGGTGCGCTGCCGTTGAGCTTTCCAAACAGACGCGAATCGACCCACCGATCGGGGCTCTCCCACAGCAGCGAGTAGCGCTTCTGCTTGAGAATCTCGTTCAAAAGGGCAGCGTGCGAACCAGGCGCTGCAGGAGCGAGCCCGCCGTCGTTCACCCGAATGAAGTTCGAGCGCGCGAGCGCGGCCGAGTCGGCTCCCTGGCCCCAGAATACCTCGGCCTGCATGAGGATCAACTCCTTGTTCGTCAGGATAGAAATCGGCGACGACGGAGATGAGTACACTTTGAAGATCAACGACGAATTCAGACCGGACTGCGAGATCGAACTGCTCGAATCGGTCTTCGTCGCGACGCGCTGGTCGTTCGCATCCGCCTCCGACACCACTCGCGGATTCACACGATACACGGTGCTCGTGGGATTCTCGAAAAGCGGGTTGGTCGCGTCACCCGAATTGGTGCTGAAGTTGTGCGCCGGGCCTACATCGAGATCCCCGGCATCGAGCGTCAGAAACGAAGCCGCGAGCGCAGTGGAAGCCGCCGTCAACGCTGACTGGTCGATCGTTCCCGTCGCAGCGTAGTCGCGGAACCCGAGGTAGATGTTGACCTTCGCCGCCAGCCCGCGATTGAACTTGAGGAAATTCGCGGGAGTGTCGAAACCCTCGAAGTTCGATGGAAAGATGAACGGGAACTCGGATCCTCCAGCGGCCAGATTCGTCGCCGCCGAGTCGAGTAACGCTGCGATGTAGACCTTCACATCGCTCGCGCAGCTAAACGGTGCCGGTGGATCCGTCGCGGGAATGTCCGTGTTGATGGGCGCGCCCGCCGTATCGTGTGACTCCACGATGCGAAGGTACAGCAACGCCTTCATCGTCTTCAGATACCCGAGCGTAGCCTGCTGCGGCGCTGCCGGGAGTACTGCGGCGGGCGCGTTCTCGACGCCGTGGATACCGATGTTCGCCAGCCGAATCGACCCGTACGGCCAGAGCGCCCCTCCGAGGAAGTCGCTGGGATCGATCGATGGGCCAAGCAGCTCCGTCACGAAGCGTGGCTCGGAGCCCGTGAGCCGGTAGCCGTCTCGGCCGATGGTCTCACCGTACAGAATCTCGTTGCCGATCTGCCCACGGTCTCCGTTCAGCACGCCGATCGCGAGCGCCTGCACCTGCGAGAGATCTGTGATCGTGGAGAAGTCGGTCACGCTCGGATTGTTCAGATCCGGTCGTGTCGCGTCCTTGCACGCGACTAGCATGAGCACGCCGAACAGTGCAGCCAAAAACGTCATTCGCATGTGTCTCTCCCGACGAGAGGGAAGTGCGCTGGGTTGGAGTAGTCGCGTCCGCATCATCAGAAGTCCACGTTGAGAGAGAAGAAGTAGCTGCGCGTGGGCGGATACGGTGCGAGGTCCTGACCGCGGTTGATGTTTTGATTTCCGAAGTTCGACACTTCGGGATCGAGTCCCTTGTAGTGCGTCCACGTGACGAGATTGCGGCCGCTGAGCTCTGCGCGTACTCCGTCGACGCGATCGCCGAACACGCTGTGAACGAGGTTCGCCGGGAGCAGGAAGGAGACGCTGACCTCGCGAAGCTTGAGGAACGATCCGTCCTGCGCGTACACCGAGAGCCCGCTGTGGAACGCAGCAACGCGCGCGGCCGAAGCCGCCGAATCCGCCGCGGTGCCCAGCTCATCATACACGTTCTGCGACACGTTCACGACTGTGCCGCCGTTACGCCAATCGAGCAGCCCGTACAGGCGAATCGGTCCGACGTTCACTTCGTTGGACCAGCCCATGTTGAACCTCGGCTGGAAGTCGCCGACCTGTCGCAGCACGTTGGTGCCAGAGCTGTCGACCGTTCCACGTACCTGCGACGGCGACTTGCCGACTTCGATGTACCCGCCGCCATACCCGAAGCCGAAGGAGTTCGGCGGACGGAATGCGGGGACGCCATCGGGGAGGCTGAGCACGGTGCCGCGATTCAGTGAGAACGTCAGATGCGAGTTCCAATTGAACGACTTCGACTGAAGCGGATTGCCGGACAGCGTCGCTTCGACGCCGCGGTTCCGGATCTCGCCGCCGTTGAAGATGCGCGTCGTGAAACCGGTGGACGGCGCCAACGCCTGCTGGAGCAGTAGATCGGAGTTGTTCTTCTGATACGCCGTCACCGAGAACGCGACGCGGTTCTGGAGAAGCCCGAAGTCCACCCCGCCTTCGATCTCCTTTTCACGCTCGGGGTGCAGGGTGGGATCGGCGAGCGGACCTGAAATCGTCACGCCGTTCAGCCCATCATTCGTTACACCGAGGAGCGAGGTGAACTTCTGCCCGTAGATCGGCTCATTACCGGTCTCTCCGTACGCGAGACGGAACTTGACCTCGCTGAACGGTCCCGCCGTTGGAAAGCGATACGAGGCAGCGGCCTTCGGATAGTAGAACAGCTTGTTCACGT
The DNA here is from genome assembly GCA_030854615.1 of Gemmatimonadota bacterium. Lineage (GTDB taxonomy): Bacteria > Gemmatimonadota > Gemmatimonadetes > Gemmatimonadales > Gemmatimonadaceae > FEN-1250. The sequence continues at coordinate 7,192 of JALYSW010000017.1, read as the reverse complement.
CCGCATTCGACGTGCTGCGCTGACCGAGAATGCCGCCGGTAAGAAAGAGTCGCTGGTCGAGCAGCAGCACTTCTTCCTGCGCGAAGAGCGCCAGCGTCTTGATCACGGTCCGGTTCTGGAACACCGAAACGGCCGAGCCGCGATCGACGTTCTGCTGTCCCGTTAGAAGATTCTGCGTGACGTCGTTCGTCGAGCTGAAGCTGTCGAACCCGCGACGCACGCCGGCCGATGTGGTGGCCGTGAACGAATTGCCCGTGTAGGCATGGGCGAGCGTCGCCGCGATCGGCGCCTGCGTTTCGCCTGCCGCGAGATTCGTCGCCGTGCCCGGAAGCCCGTCCAGCGACTCGTACTGCAGGATCGGCGGAGAGAAGATGTTCGTCGTGTACGCGTAGTGATCGATCCCCGCGTCCACCGTTCCCTTCAAGCTCTGCGTTCCCGAATTGAAAAACGAATATTGCGCGTTGATCGACCCTATCTCGCGAAAGAGGTCCTCTGGCGTGCGCAGATACGCAATCGTCTGGAGTGGGTTGCTCGACGTGAACGGATTCGCCGGATAGATCCCGTTTACCGCGCGGAAGTCGAAGAAGCTCGGCGTCTCCGCGAAGACAAAGTACGGCGTGACGTTGTTGTTGTCGTTGTTGCTAATACCGCGCTGCGTCAGCGAGTGGATGATGTTCGTGTTGATCCGCAGCTGCAGCTTGCTACCCACGTTCTGGTTCAGATTGAGACGCAGCGACTGCTTGCGATAGCCGGTGCCGTACATGATTCCATTGTCGCGCTGCAGCAGCCCGGAGGCGAAGTACTGCGTCTGGTCGTTGCCGCCGCTCACGTCGAGACTTGTCTGGTACGCGAGGCTGCGGTCACCGAAGACCTCACTCTCGTAGTCGCAGAAGCCGTTGCACGAGGTGTAATTCGCGAGCACGTCGGCGGAGTCCATCACCTGATGCGATGTGCCGGAGCCGGAGTACGTGTAGGCATCCGCGAGTGAGAAGTGGTGCGCGCCGAGCGTGTTCGCCTGGGTGTACGTGCCGAGGCGCTGCGTCAGGGCGAATCTGGTTTTGCCGGGCTGGCCGCGCTTCGTGGTGATTACGACGACGCCATTGGCCGCGCTGGAACCGTAGATCGCGGCGGCAGACGGACCCTTGAGGATTTCGATCGTCTCGATGTCATCCGGGTTGAGGTCGGCGATGCGATTCACGCCGTTGTCCTGCACCCCCGCGTTCATTCCGTTGGCGGAGCCTGAGACGGCATTCAGGCCGCTCTGGATGATCGTGTTCGACACCGGCACGCCATCGACGACGTACAGCGGTTGCGAGTTCCCGAAGATCGAGGTGACGCCGCGCATCTGCACCTGCAATCCGCCGCCCGGTGCACCCGAGTTCGACGTGATGACGGTGCCGGCGACTTTCCCCTGCAACGCATTTTCCAGCGTCGCCGTCTGCGTATGCGTGATGTCCTCGGCGCCCACGGTCGCGACATCGTTCGCAAGATTGCGGCGCGCGACGGAGGTCGCCTGACCGGTGACGATCTGCTGATTCAGTCGAAGGACATCTGCCTTCATCTTGATGTCCGCTTCCGTCTGGTCCGCAGTCACGGCGATTGTCGTCGGTGCGTAGCCGAGACGGCGCACCTCGAGCGTGATCGCGCTGTCGGGCACGAGATTGATCGTATAGCGACCATCCGCACCCGAGTACGATCCCAGCTTTGTTCCCTTGACGTGAACACTGGCGGACGCGATGGGCGCGCCAGTCTCGACATCGGTGACCGTTCCCTTGAGCGATCTCTGCGTCTGCGCGGAAGCTGATACCGCGCCGAGCAGGACAGCACACATGATAACCCATGTTTGCCGCACTCTTATCTCCTTGCTGAGGTAGAATAGATCACCAACGAGATCGTGCATCGTAGTTCGCGAGCATCGAGCGACGCGCACAGATCTTTGTATTGCCAGAAATAGGTCTTCTTGACGGGATGTCAACATCTCGTCACAGAATTGTCCGAAAGTGGTGAGTGCGCTTGTTCTGCTCAGCTCGGTGCACTGTACTCGACGACGAAAAGCGCCCGCGACATGTAATCGCGGGCGCAGACGTCCTTGACGACGTGCGGTGATTTGGCGAGCTCGTCAGGCTACGTGCCCTCGTCCGCGAGCTCGCGCAACGCCGTCTCCGAGAGCGAATAATTCACCCACATCGGATCCGATCGCGCGCCGAGCTTCTCGTAAAAGTTGCGCGCGCTCGCGTTCCACTCCGCCACCTGCCACTTGATCGCCGCGCAGTTGCGCTCGACCGCGGCCTTCGCTGCCGCGCGCACGAGCGCCTCGCCTACGCCGAGCCCGCGTCCCGACTCGGCGACGTAGAGCTCCTTGATGAAAAGCGTCGGACGCGCGCGGAAGGTGAACGGGATGAGATAGTAGACCAGCATCCCGATCAACCCTGTTGTCGCCGCATCATCCTCCGCGACGAGCGCGTGGAAGTCCGGAGTCTCGGGGGAGAATCCCTGCGCGAGCAGCGTCTCCTCGGTCACCGCGAAGTCGGCGTCGTAGCCCTCGAACTCCGCGAGTCGGCGCATGAGGGTGAGGAGCGCGGGCACATCGTGCTCGACGGCGCGTCTGACGCGGATGCCCGAGTCGCTCACCTGCGCCGCATCGCGCCGATGATCGCGTCCCAACGAGGATCCTTGTGGTACGGCGCGAACAGCTGCGCGGTGACCGTGTGCTCGAGGATGTCATCGCGGCGCGCAATCGCGACGGCAAGGCGTGCGAACACCGAGTCGGCCATGCCGAGACCCGCGTAGGCGAGAGCGGTAAAGCCTGGCACACCGGTGACACCGGGAAGTCGGCCCATCGCCCCGAGCTCTTGTACCGCTGCCGCGCGAAGCGCGGGGTCGGCGGAGAACGCGCCATACAGGCCCGTACACCTCGCCTGTGGCTGTCCCGTCGCCTCGCACGTCCGCATGGCCTCCTCATAACGGCCAGCAATCGCGTAGCTCATCGCGAGGTTGCGCTTCCAGAGTTTGATCTCCGGTGAGATCGCGACGGCGCGCTGCGCGTAGCGAATGGCGCTGTCCATCTTCCCCGCGGTGGCGAACGTGATGGAGCTCAGGTTCATCACGAGCGGCGACAGACTATCCAGCGCGAATGCGCGACGAATGGCGGTATCCGCCTCGGCTGAGCGACCGAGTGCCGAGAGTACCTCGTCCTCCAGCGCGTAGGCGAGCGTGGCATTCGGATCGAGCTCGATCGCGCGCTGCACGCGCGGGAGCGCCTCGCGAAAACGAAAGTCCGTCGCGAGCGCGCGCGCGAGCGCGATTTGCGATTCAGGGAGCATGCTGTCGAGCGACATCGCGCGTTCTGCCGCGACGTTTGCCCGCGCGCGAAAAGCCGAATCGTCCAGCAGCGTGTCGCTGTATGCGGGGATCAGTCCGTTTGCCTCCGACAGTCCGGCCCATGCGCGTGCGTAGTTCGAGTCGTGCGAGATGGCGCGCTGGAACGCATCCGCCGCCTGACGGAGATTGGAATACCCACGCTGGCGCAGCAGAAAACGACCGAGCAGCTGCGCGTCGCGCGCATCGGGGTTCGTGCTCTCCTCGTGATGCAGCGCGGCCCGCGCGGTGACGCCAAGCGTGACCGACAGCGCTGTCGCGACCCGCTCCGCCACGCTCGTCTGCACCTTGAACACATCGGTGAGCGGCTCCTCGTACGGCTGTCCCCACGCCTCCGTTCCGGTCGCGACGTTGAGCAACGTCGGCACGATGCGCACGCGCGTCGCGCCGTTGAGATCTCCATTGCTCGTGGTCTGGCGCGCCCACCGTACGGTCCCGCTCAAGACGTACGCCGCGCCGAGCTCGCGTGCGATGTCGCGTGGCGACTCTTGAGAGCCGGCGAAGCGCTTCACGCCTTCGCGGCCGATCACCTGAAGGCCAGGGAGACGCGCCAGCTGGTCCGCGATCTCATCGCTCATCCCCTCGGCGAAATACGCATCGGAGGGATTGCCCAGATTGTCGAAGGGGACGACGACGATGGAGCGCGCAGAGGCGGGAACGGTGTTGCGGCGCGTGAGCAGGATCGCAGAGAGTGCGACAACGAGCAGCGCAGCAGCGGAGATCAGCGGCCAGAGGCGCGTACGGGAAATGGTCTTCGCGGGCACGGTTGCCGCCGAGAGTCGCGAGAGCAGCTCACCGCCGTTCGCCGGGCGCGCCGCCTGCTCCTTGGCGAGGCACACCATCACGAGCGCCGACACCCCGGATGGCACCGAAGGATTCTTCACCACGAGCGTTGTAGGCATCTCGCTCAGCTGCGCGGCGATCAATCGCTGCGCGGTGGTGTGCGATGCGAACGGATGCGCGCCCGCAAGCAGCTCGTACGCGATGACTCCCCACGCATAGATGTCCGTGCGCGCGTCAATGGTGTCGCCGATCGCCTGCTCGGGGGACATGTACGCGGGCGTGCCGAGCGATGTTCCGGCGCGCGTGAGCGTGAAGCCAGAGTTGTCGTCGGGATCGCGCGATGCGCTCAACGCCTTCGCGATGCCGAAGTCGCTGACGACGGCGGTACCGGAGGAGAGGAGGACGTTGTCCGGCTTGATGTCGCGATGCACGACGCCCTGCGCGTGCGCGTAGGCGAGCGCGCGTGCGATGTCGCGGAGGATGTCCAGCGCTTCGTCCATCGGGATCGGGCCGCGCGCGATCCGCTCGCGCAGCGTCTCGCCGTCGACGTACGGCATCACGTAGAAGAGCTGCCCGTCGATCGAGCCGCTGTCGAAGAGCGGGAGGATGTGCGGATGCTGCAGCGATGCCGTGAGCGCGATCTCCTGGAGGAAGCGCTCGGGCCCGAGCTGCGCGGTGAGCTCGGGGCGCAGCAGCTTGAGCGCGACCCTCCGGCGATGCTTCAGATCCTCGGCCAGATACACCGTCGCCATGCCGCCCGCACCCAGCTCACGCTCGACGCGATAGCGATCGGCGAGCGCGGTGCGGAGGGTCTCGTCGATCACTGGGAGGGAGTGCGGGGAGCCGAGCGCGAGCGGGCGTACGGGAGAAGATGATGCATTGGCGCGCCAACCTCCATAGCGCCGCCCCGGGTCAGTCGTCCTGCGTCACCGCCGAGGCTGCCGGGGCGAGTGCGAATCAAAAATCCTGAGCCCAGAGTTTCATGAATGGGCGCAGCTCCGGTTCTCGGATCGTCTCCATTTTCGCCGCGTCCTCCTCGGTCACCTTCTCCCAATCGGATCCGTACTCGCTCCACGCCCACGCCTTGCCACATCCTTCGCAGCGATAGAGATCGAAGTCGAAATGATGTAGATGACCGAGGTCACGCACGTGCTTTGCCTCGGCGTCGGGAGTGCAGGGGAGCGGACGTCCTGGCATTCGGAGATGGCCTCGGTTGGTTTACCAGCATTCAATGCTCATGAGATGTCCGCGTAGGCGCTGCAGATACGCGCGGACACCGAGGGAATCCGCACGACTACTTCGGCCTGGAGGGACCGGGGTCGAGAGTGATGCAGTCGACCTCTACGCATACGTAGATGTGCTGGCCGCCGATGACGATGATGCCGCAGATCAGCCTGCAGAACTCCCAAACCCTGTGCTTCTCCCGAAGCACCACTCCGGATTTTTCCACGGCGCGCGGCACTTCCTTGTCGCAGCCGCAGTCAGCAGCGTCGATCGGCGTGGCCTTGAGCACCTTGTCGATGTGGAGCAGGAAGTTTGCTTCGGCGCTCACCTCCACGCGAAACAGCTCTCCATCTTTCTCGACCGACCGAATGTCGGCTTCATCGATGATGATCTTAGCGTCGCCGCCGATCGCGAGTGCGATGGTTCCTTCAGAGGCGGGTGCGGGTGCTCCGCGGAACCAGGTCGAGACGCCGCCCTTTATCGTCTCCGCTTCACTCGACGGACGGGGAGAAGCGCAGGCGGATTTGAGATCAGCCAGGTGGGAGTTCATGATGCGGTCTCCTGATGGAGGGGGCGGCGCCGGCGATGCTCTCCGTCAGTGCCAATTGATGGGAGTGGGGGGCGATCACTCACAATTAGATATCGTCATTGCGCGGATGAGGGCGCCAATGCGAGAACGCGCGATTTGGGCGGTTGGCTTTCGTGGTGCGACGCATCGCGATCTCGCGCTTCCTCGCCGCGATCCCCGAGAACGTTTCCGTTTCGCCGTCGGGCTGAAAGATGCAATCCCACTCGAGCTCCTTCGATCCCCGAGGGGCCTCGGTGATCTGTCCCGACATCTCGGCGCTGAAGTCGTAGATCTTCCTGCGGTCGCAATACGCGATGAAGCACTTTGCGGTCGCGTGAGTGGGCATCGTGAGTCTCGTTCCGAAGAGACGGGTGAATCCCTCTGCCTGTAGCGAGTCCCGGAACAGCCGTGTGAATCCGCCGGGAAGATCGCCCGCTTCGCTGATGTACCGGCCGTTGTGCTCGACGAAGGGTTGGCGCCCGATTCGCTGGAATGCCTTGAGCAGCTTGTCGTGAATGAGCTTCTTCGTGTTCTTCGTTTGCAGCTCCTAAATCTTCATGGAGACGGGGACGATCGTGATGCCGCGCGCCGCGAGGATCTCGGTCGCCTCTGCAACCTTGTGCGGAATGGGGGAGACGAATCGAATATCCATACGCTTCGTGGCCGTGTTCGACATCTTCCGGAGGGGCCCGGACACATCCGTATCTAACAATCAACCACAGAAGTGCCAACTCCGCACTAACGCTTCGTCAGCGACCCAAGAACGCCGCGCAAGATCGAGCGCGAGATCGAGGTGCCGGCGCTCCGTGCTGCGCTCTTCGCCATGAGATCCACGAGTCCATCGTGCTTGCCGCCTCGTGGTCCCGTCGATCCAAATATCAGTCCGCCCAGTCCACTCAGGGCGCCACTTATGGCGCTCGGCGCACTCGGCGCGGGCGGCGCGAACGGCCCTCCGGCAGCATTCGGTGCTGCGGCTGCACCCGGCGCGGCCGCCGCATTCGCGCGCGCCTGCAGCATCTCCTGCGCCGACTCGCGGTCGACTTCCTTCTCGTAGACACCCGCGACCACTGAGCTCGCGATGAGCGCCTTGCGTTCTTCCGGCGTGATCGGCCCGATTTGCGAGCCGGGCGCATAGACCCACGCGCGCTCGGTCACAGTCGGCGTGCCCTTCGCATCGAGGAACGAGACGAGCGCCTCGCCGACGCTGAGCTCGAGAATCACCTTCTGGATGTCGAGCTT
>JALYSW010000444.1 GCA_030854615.1 Gemmatimonadota bacterium | reverse complement strand
AGCGCGCCACCTCCTCGAGCGGCCGCTGCGTCGCTGAGAGTCCGATGCGCTGCACCGGCGTCTCCACCAGCATCTCGAGTCTCTCGAGCGTCAGCGCGAGATGCGCACCGCGCTTCGTCCCCGCCACCGCATGAATTTCATCGACGATGACGGCCCGCGTACTACTGAACATGCCGCGTCCCTTCACGCTCGTCAGCAGAATGTTCAGCGACTCCGGCGTCGTAATCAGAATGTGCGGCGCCTTCCGCAGCATCCGCGCACGCGCAGACGCCGGCGTATCCCCCGTGCGCACGCCGATCCGGATCTCCGGGAACTCTTGCCCCTGCGCCTCGAACCGAGCACGCAACTCCGCCAGCGGCTGCTCGAGATTCCGCTGTACGTCGTTGCCGAGCGCCTTGAGCGGCGAGATGTAGAGGATCTGCACGGCATTCGGCAGCGGTGACTCGAGCCCGCGCACGATCAGCTGGTTCAGCTCCCACATGAACGCCGCGAGCGTCTTTCCAGTCCCCGTCGGCGCGAGGATCAGCGTATGCTCGCCACTCGCAATCGCCGGCCACCCCAGCCTCTGCGGCTCGCTCGGCGCCCCGAACCGTTCGGCGAACCACTCCCGAACGATCGGATGAAACGAGGCGAGCGGTCCCTTCACTGCACGGCGTGGCATGCCTGAAATTTACGCGGCAATGAACGGGGTGGCGCCTACAACAGCCGCGCCATCGCAGACGCGCCGTACTCGCAGAGCCGCTGCCACACCCCGCGCTTCTCGAACTCCGCGCGTGTAATCTCCTTTGAATATTCGAGGTCGTTCAGAAACACCGAGTCGAGCATCGCCCCGATCGGAGCATCGAGGATGTTCAGATTCGATTCGTTGTTGAACACCATCGACCGGTTGTCGAAGTTCATCGTCCCGATGCTCGCCCACTCCCCGTCGGCGACGATCGTCTTCGCGTGCATCATCGTCGGCGCGAACTCCCAGATGCGCACGCCACCCTTCAGCAGGTCGTCGTACTGCTTCCGTCCCGCATACCGCGTGATCTTCACGTCGGTGTTCGGCCCCACCGTCAGCACGCGCACGTCGACGCCGCGCTTCGCCGCCTCGATCAGCAAATTCTTGAAGTCGTGGTTAGGCACGAAATACGAGTTCGCGATGTACAAATGATGTCGCGCACCCGCGATGCTCAGCGCCAGAAAACGCTCGGCCGGCGTGCTCCCGATCGTCGGCTGCGCATTGAGCAGCCCCACCATCTCCGCCGGCTCCTCCTTCACCGGCTCCTTCGGGAAATACTTCTCTCCGGTCAGCAGGTTACCCGTCGCCTCGACCCACCCTTCCGCAAACGTCGCCTGCAGCTGCGACACCGCAGGCCCGGTGAAGCGCACGTCCGTGTCGCGCCATTGATCCTTCACGTGGCCGTTGCCGAGCCACTTGTCCGCGATGCCGAAACCGCCGGTGAATCCGACGCGCCCATCGACGATGATGGCGCGGATGTGCGAGCGGTTCTGCAGCTTCTGCATCTCGTACCAGTGCACCGGGCGAAAAATCGACGTGTGTACACCGTCGGCCTCGAGCGAGTCGACGTATCCCTTCGTGATCTTGTTCGCCCCGAACGCATCGGTGAGCAAATGCACGGAGACGCCGGCGCGCGCCCGCTCCCGCAGAATCGCCGACAGCGTGTCGGCGATCTTCCCGGGCTCGAAGTAATACATCTGCATCGTGATCGTCTGCTTCGCGCCGCGCAGGTCTTTCCAGATCGCGGGAAAGGTCTGCTCGCCGTTCATTAGCACCGTGACGTGATTTCCATCCGTCAGATGCGTGCCGGTGAACATCTCCATCGTACGCACGAACAGCGAATCGCCCACCACCGGCGCGGCGCTCCCGAAGCCCTGCAGCCGCGAGATGTGCGAGCCGTGCAGCGTGAACTCCATCCCGATGATCGTGAACACCACCAGCAGCAACCCGCCCGCAGTGAATGCGACTTTCTCGAGCAGACTGTAGCTCGCGTTGATCTCCGGCTTACCCATCTTCGCACGACTGGAGGTCTTCTTCATGGCCGCTGCCCATGCAAGGCTGACGCCGCTTTTCTCCGGCGCCGTCTCCCCCTCGCCTTGCTCACCCCGCATCGCGCGTCCACCTTTCCCTCACATGGTTCTCGCCTCGCGACGCCGAACGGCTGCGCGGACGATCGCGCTCGACCGGTCGCTCGAAACGCTTCCGATCTTTCGGCTCAGTGATTCCGCGGACGACTCGGCGATCACTTTTCTACCGCCCGCGGGCGGTAGATGGCGCGTCCTCCCCAGTCCCGGCGATCGCCTCCCCGGCACCTTCGACCAGGACGTCTACGTCGAGCTCTGGCGTCGCTACGAAGAGGCCGGATCGCCTGCCGACGGAATCGTCTCCTTCACGCTCCATGCGTTCCTGCGCTCCATCGGACGACGCGTCGACGGGCGCACCTACGAGCAGCTCCGCTCCGCCCTCGCACGACTCGAGCACACAACGCTCGAGTCGCAGCAGGCCTACTACGATGGAGCCCTCCACACCGTCGTCGACGCACGCTTCAGCATTCTCACCAACGTCATCATCGAGCGGCGCCGCTTCGCCGACCGCGACCAGCTGGGCCTCTTCTCCGCCTTTCCAGCGTCCGAGCCCGGCGAGGCGTATGTCACGATGTCTCCCATCGCCCGGGCAAACATCGCCGCCGGACACACGGTGCTCCTCTCGGCCGCGCAGTACATGGCGCTTTCGTCTCCCGTGGCGCGCCGGCTCTATCGTCTCTTCGAAGTCGCCCACGAGGAAGGGTCGGAACCCTGGCGCGTGACGCTGGCCCACCTGGCCGAACAGCTTCCCCTGGCGCAGCGTTATCCATCGCACCTCCAGCGCGTCTTGCAACCAGCGCACGAAATGTTGATTGCGGCCGGCCTCTTGCGCGAAGTGGCCGTGCAGCAACAGATGCGTGAGTGGTATGTTGAATACACGCTCGTCGACCGGACTCATACGTAGCGCGAGCAGAGTTATTGCGGTGCCGGAGTTCCTAAACCCTACCTCGGAGTGCTCGTCATGGCGACAAAGCTCGAAAAAACCCTGAAGCGTGAGATCGACATCGATGGTGCGGCCTACATGGTCGCGATCTCCCCCGAGGGAGTGAAGCTCACCCAGAAAGGCTTCCGCAAAGGTCCCGAGCTCACCTGGAAGCAAATCCTCGTGAGTGGTGGTGGCGCGACGCAGGGCGGAAGCGAAGGCGGCGGAGAGTAAGCTCTGCCGCGTTATGCGCGCGAGTGAGACGGGAACTATCCTCTCGCGCGATCAGTATGTCAGAGGAGATCGATTCTCCTCATTCCAGGTGTTTATGTCTCGTATTCGAACCGCGGCGCTCCTCGGCGTGATTGCGCTGCCGATCGTCATCGGCGGCGCCGCCATCGAGCGGCAGTCCACCCGTGACGGCGCTCACGTGTTCGACCAGGTGCTCTCGCTCGTCAGCGATCGCTTCGTCGACACGCTCCAGCAGAACCAGCTCTTCGAGAAAGCTGCGCGCGGTCTCGTGCAGCAGCTCGACGATCCATATTCCGAGCTCTACACCCCCGCCCAGCTCAAGCGATTCTCCACCGTCGCAACCGGCAAGTACGGCGGCATCGGAATGCAGATCGAGCAGCAGGAAGGAGCGATCGTCGTCGTCCGCGTCTTCGATCACACACCGGCCGAGCAGGCAGGCGTCGGCGAGGGTGACCGCATCGTCGGCATCGACACCGCATCCACGCGCGGCTGGTCGTCTCAGCAGGTCTCCGATGTCCTCGTCGGCACGATCGGTACGAAGGTGAAGGTGAAGTTCTCGCGCCCCGGTATCGCTCAGCCCATCGAGCACTCGTTCACCCGCGCCGAAATCCACGTTCCGGCAGTGCCGTACGCGATCATGCTCGACAACAAGATCGCGTACGTGCCGCTCCAGCAGTTCAGCGAAAACTCCGCGTCCGAGCTTCGCGGCAGCGTCTATCGCCTCCTGCACGAGGGCGCGAAGGGCATCGTCCTCGACCTCCGCAGCGACCCGGGCGGGATCCTCGATCAGGGCCTCGACATCGCCGATCTCTTCCTGGCGAGCGGCCAGACGATCGCGAGCGTCCGCACGCGCACGAGCCCGCCGCAGGTCTTCACCACGCACGGCGGACAGCACGTCGCCGATGTGCCGCTGGTCGTACTCGTCGACGGCTACTCCGCGTCCGCGAGCGAGATCGTCACCGGCGCGTTGCAGGACCACGACCGCGCGCTCGTCATCGGCACGACATCATTCGGAAAGGGACTCGTGCAGACGGTGTTTCCTCTCGACGGCGGCTGGGCGATGAAGCTCACCACCGGCAAGTGGTACACGCCCTCCGGCCGCTCCATTCAGAAGAACCGCAAGCACATCGATCCCGACTCCGCCGTGGGCCTGGTCGCGAGCACTGACACGAAGCCCGACTCGCTCGAGCAGGACTCCGTCAAGAAGCATCGCCCGCAATACAAGAGCGAGGCGGGCCGCACGATCTACGGCGGCGGCGGCATCACCCCCGACATCATCGTCGCGGAAGACACGGTGACGACGGCCGAGCAGGACTTCGCGAAGGCCATCGCCCCCAAGTTCCCGGCCCTCCGCGGTGTGCTCTACGGCTACTCCTTCGAACTCAAGGATCACGTCACGAAGGACTTCACCGTGAAGCCCGAGTGGCGAGATGAGCTCTACAAACGCCTCGAAGCGGAGAAGATCGTGACGGATCGCAAGCAGTACGATGCCGCGACTCCGCTCGTGAACCGCTGGCTCTCGCAGCAGGTCGCCCGCCTCGCCTTCGGTGACTCGACGGCCTTCCGCCGCACTGTCCAGGATGACCCGCAGCTCCGCAAGGCGCTCGAAGTCCTGCGCAAGGGACAGACGCAGAAGGACCTCTTCTCCATCGCACGGGCGGACGCAACACCCGGTCATTAGCTTTCAGGAATGCGAAACGCTCGTCAGGTAATCACTGTGGCCACGCTCGTGGCCGCAGTTGCTTGTCACGGTGCTGCCGACCACCCTGCGCAGCCCGCTCCTGCTCCCGGCGCATCGCCACGCCCGGCCGAGCCACATCTCGCCAACATCCGCCAGCTCACGCACGGCGGCGAAAATGCCGAGGCGTACTTCAGCACCGACGGCAAGCGGCTGATCTTCCAGAGCACTCGCGATGGCCGCAGCTGCGATCAGGAGTTCGTCATGAACGCCGACGGTTCCGATCAGCACCGCATCTCGGACGGCACCGGCAAGACGACGTGCGGCTATTTCTTCGGCTACAACACGAAAGTCTTCTACGCATCCACGCGCGCGGCCGACAGCGCGTGCCCGAAGAAGCCCGATCCCTCCAAGGGTTACGTCTGGGGGCTCGACAAGTACGACATCTACACGGCCAACCCGGACGGCAGCGGCACCCAGCGCCTCACCAACAACAACGTCTACACCGCCGAAGGCACGCTCTCTCCCGATGGCAAGACGATCGTCTTCACCTCGCTCAAGGACGGCGACCTCGAGATCTACACGATGAGCGTCGACGGCTCGAACGTGCACCGGCTCACGAACACACCAGGCTACGACGGCGGCCCGTTCTTCTCCCCCGACGGCAAGCGCATCGTCTATCGGGCGTATCACCCCACCGACTCCACCGAGCTCGCACAATACCGCGACCTCCTCAGCCAGTCGATCGTGCGGCCGAACAAGATGGAGATCTGGGTGATGAACGCCGATGGGAGCGACCAGCACCAGATTACACACCTGGGCGGCGCCAACTTCGCCCCCTTCTTCACGCCGGACGGAAAGCGCATCATTTTTTCGTCGAACTACACCAACCCGCACAGCGGTGAGTTCGATCTCTACCTCATCAACGATGACGGGAGCTCACTCGAGCAGGTGACGAACGCCACCGGCTTCGATGGCTTCCCGCAGTTCAGCCCCGACGGCAAGCATCTCGTCTTCGCTTCGAGCCGCAACGCGACCGGCGAGCACCAACTCGATCTGTTCATGGCTGATTGGAAACCCTGACGTGCACCATCTGACCATAAATCTGGAGCAACGATGATCGGCATCGGCGCACTTCTCATCATCGCGATCGTCGCGCTGTGGGTCATCACCAGCACGGTCAAGATCATCGGTCAGGCCGAGGTGATGGTGATCGAGCGGTGGGGACGCTTCAACCGTATCGCCCGTTCGGGACTCAACTTCCTCATCCCGTGGATGGAAAAGGGGAAGACGATCGACGTCCGCTACTTCGAGGCCGATCCGGGTGGCGTCAAGCGCGTCACCTCCGGCTCCACGTCGCGCATCGATCTCCGCGAGCAGGTACTCAGCTTCCCGAAGCAGCCGGTCATCACGAAGGACAACGTCACGATCGACATCGACGCGGTACTCTACTACCGCATCGCCGATCCGCAGAAGGCGGCGTACGCGATCCAGAATCTCCCCTTTGCGCTCGAGACGCTCACGCGCACCACGCTCCGCAACATCGTCGGCGACATCGAGCTCGATCAGACGCTCGCGAGCCGCGACATGATCAACAAACGCATGCGCGACACGATCGAGGAGGCGTCGATCGGCTGGGGTGTCGACGTCACGCGCGTCGAGCTGCAGGCGATCGAGCCGCCACGCGACATCCAGCAGTCGATGGAGCTTCAGATGCGCGCCGAACGCGAGCGGCGCGCCGCCGTCACGAACGCCGAGGCATCGAAGAGAGCCGCGATCCTCGAGGCGGAAGGCGTACAGCAGTCGCAGGTGAGCCGCGCGCAGGGAGAATCGGAGGCGGCGGTGCTCCGCGCGAAGGGGCTCGCCACCGCGCGCCTCGCGATGGCGGAGGCCGAGGCGCAGGCGATCGCGCGCATCGCCTCCTCCCTCCCCGAGGGGCAGGCCGCGATGTACCTCCTCGGCATGAAGTACCTCGAGGCGCTCCCGCAACTCACGCAGGGCAAGGGGACGACGATCTTCCTCCCCGCCGAAGCCGCTGGCGTCATGGGTGCACTTGGCGGCATCAGGGAGCTGCTCGTCCGCTCATCGAGCGACGTTCCCGCGGGGGGCGCGGCCGGTCGCAGCGCGGCGCCGCCCCCACGCATCGCTCCACCCACGATCACTCCGGCGTACGTGCCGCCACCGATCCCCGACTCGGATAATAAATAGCAGTGGCCAGAATTACTCGTGATCGCGCGGAGCGAATCGCGCGCGGTCACGCCTGCGATAACTGCGGCGAGTACAGCTACAAGAAGCTCACGGTGAAGCCCGCGTCGAAGGAACAGCGCGAAGGCGTCGACGTGGCGTGGATCGCGTCAAAGACGTGCGGCGTCTGCGGCGCAATCCACGACATGGGCATCGATGCCGAGGGCGAGATTGTCTACGGCGGTTAGTACACGCCGCCGACATCGCAGATCACTTCCCGCGTCGCGGCATAGGCAATATGCCTACCGCAACACCGGCAGAAACGGCGCAATCGTTCCGTCGTTCGGCGCGGGCGTTACTCCGAGCAGGCGTGCGATGAGATCGTAGACATCGACGTTCGGAAAATCCGCGATCGTCGTTCCCGGCTTGAAGTCCGGCCCGTGCGCGAGGAAGAGTGCGCGCATGTCTGGGGTCGCGTTGTCGTAGCCATGCTCCCCGAGCACATCGAACGGCCTGCCGTGCCGCCATGCGATCATCCATCCGGGATCGGTCACCGCCACAATGGGCGTGATGCGCGCGCTCGTGCCGTAGTGCAACCGCGCCGGGATCGCCGATTTCTTCCACGCCGTGACGTGCGGCAGCGTCTTGAGCTTCGCGAGCAGCGCATCGTTGTCGCCATCGCGCGCGCTGATCGAGAGATTCGGCGACAGCGTCACCACCGTGACGCTGGCCGAGTCGACGACGTCGTCGAGGTAGACAACGTTCGCCGGCGAGATGAGCGTCATCCCGTGATCGGCGACGATGACGATATCGACTGCGTCGTAGCGATGGCGCGCTTCGAGACCGGTGACGAGCTGCGCAAGTGCGCTATCGACGCGCAGCACCGCCTCTCGCGTCTCGGCCGCCTCGGGACCGTGATGGTGCCCCTGCATGTCCGGCTCCTCGAAGTACCCCATCACGAGTCGCGGACGCTCGCCCGCGGGAAGATCGAGCCACGCGAGCATCGTGTCGACGCGCGCGGTGAAGGGAATCCCGTGGTCGTACGAATGCCAATGCGCGGGACGCACGCCGGCGATCGGCGCATCGGAGCCGACCCAGAACATCGTGGCGGCGGGCACGCCCTGCTTCGTGGCCGTGACCCAGATCGGCTCGCCCCCCCACCAGTACCCCTCGTGTGCGATGGGCTTCGTGTAGACGAACGCGCTGTCGTGCGCCGGATCGAAGAAGCGGTTGTTCACGATCCCCGAGTGGTCGGGGTAGAGTCCCGTCGCGAGCGCGTAGAAGTTCGGGAAGGTGATCGTCGGAAAGCTCGGGATCATCCCGTGCGCGATGACGCCGCTGCGCGCGAGCGCGTGGAGCGCGGGGGCGGAGTCGGCGTCGAGATAGCGACGGGCGAAGCCGTCGAAGCCGAGCACGATCACCGTGCGCGCACTCGCGCCCGGGTGCGGCGCGGGAGCGGGCGATACGCCACGGCACGCGGCGCCTGCGAGCAGCGCGAGCGCCGTGGCTGCCGCGCGAAGGAATCGTCTTGAATTCAAGATATGCTTCATCGTCGAGATCATCACGACATCTCTACGCGCCAACTCGGTCTACGGTTGACGCGAGGTCACGGGCGGCCGAGCAGGGCGTGGTCGCCGCTCACGTCGCGCCAGACACGCCTGTAGCGGCGCGGCTCCCATGGCCAGTAGGGCTTGTGCGCGTAGTGCGGACCAAAGACCGCGGTGAGGAGCGAGTCGGGATCCGCCGTGCGCCCGATCGCCGTCAGCCGCGCGCCGAGCACGATGGGACGAGTGAATTCCTGGTAGCGCGCGAAGCTCCGGCAGAAGCAGAGCGGCCCTCGGCTTGAGAGTCTCCCGAGCCACAGATCTGGGAAGATGTAGGTCATCGCGTAGAAGATTTCGAGCGACTTGTCGCGCGGGAGCTCCGACGGTAGTGTGCCGCGCGGGAGCGATCCATGCTTCCCCCACTGGACGTTCACCCCCAGCTCCCCCTTGCCACGCCAGTTAGCATGAAGGATGTCTCCGTGCCAGTAGGTCCAGAGATCGGTGGGGGCGTTAGTGGCGTCGTAGCCTACCCAGAATTCCTCCTCGTCGGCTCCCTGCGCGAATGGGGACCAGCGGGCGGCGATATCGTGGCGGTAGGTCAGGTAATAGGCAATTACACGCCGTCTGGGGTGTAAAACGGCGACTGTGCGCTCGAGAGGGAACGATTCGTCCCGCTGAAGGTATAGCATAGGCGCTAAATCTCTCGCGAGTATGGCCGCACTGTCGTTTGACGCGAGGGAATTGGGGAGAACGGGGGGCAGGTTCGGGAAATGCGTTCGGGGTCCGCAGGCCGTCAAATAGACGGTTACTACGGCCGCAAACCCCAACGCTCTGCGTAGGTACGGCGTTCTTTCCCGTAGCGGCCGCTTGCGGCCGTGCGGCAAGCGGCATTCGATCGTCTCCTGTAAGACGGGAGACCTGTTGAGACTTTGGAGGGGTTCATGCGAAAGCCACGTCCGGCCACGTACAATCCTGCGCAAGCGTTGCAGCTCATCGCGAACGATCGTACCGGCGCGCCACTCAGCTGTCCGTCGTGCTCGGGCCCGATTCTCCGCGATCCGGACCAAGTGCCTCCCATCCCCCGCTCTCACGTGACGCTTCGCTGTTCGAGTTGCGGACGCATCGCCCGCTACATAGCCGGCGCCGCCTGATCCCGCCGAGCTGACTGTTCCACCCGCTCCACCGGCGGTTCTACTCAGCAAGTCGCGGGCGTGGCCCAAATTATGAGATATGATCTAGTTACCATCGGAATCATTTGTTTAGATTTCGGTACATTCCGGATCGCGCGATAGGCAGCGGCAAATGTTTCGGCAGCCGAACGTCAGCGATCAGTACAACAGTTCTAGCCCCACAGGGGAGAGGGTAAGGTACCATGGCACGTATTACCGGCACCGTGAAGTGGTTCAACGACGCGAAAGGCTTCGGTTTCATCTCCCGTGAGGGCGGCCCCGATGTTTTCGTCCACTTCAGCGCCATCACCGGCAACGGCTTCAAGTCGCTTGCCGAAGGCGATCAGGTCGAGTTCGAAATCGTTCAGGGTCAGAAGGGTCCTCAGGCCGCCGACGTCCAGAAGGTCTGAGCTCCTCCCGCAAAAACCCAAAGAGTCCCAGCAATGCTGGGACTCTTCTTTTTGCCCCTCCGCCTCCCCCGTTCCGAATCCCCCTCGTGCAGCCCTTCCCTGATCGGCACCAGACTTGCCTTTTCTCTCCTCGCCCGGCTGCTCAACTCGTTCGGCTCACAGGAGTTCACGATGGCTTCGATCTGGAAAGGCTCACTCTCGTTCGGTCTCGTCAACATCCCCGTCGAAGTGCGCACCGCCATTCAAGGCGATCATATCAGCTTCCGCATGCTCCACGAAGAAGACCTCACTCCGATTAAATACGAGCGCATCTCCTCCACGAGCGGCGATCCGGTTCCCTGGGGCGAGATCGTCAAGGGCTACGAATATTCGAAGGGCAAATACGTCGTCATCACCGACGAGGACTTCAAGGAAGCAGCCGTCGAAGCATCGAAAACGCTCGAGATCGTCGACTTCGTTCAGGAGACCGAAATCGATCCGCGCTACTTCGAGACGCCCTACTTCCTCGTTCCATCCAAGGGCGGGGAAAAAGCATACGCCCTCCTCCGCGAAGCCATCCGCAAGACGGGCACGGTCGGCATCGGCAAGATCATCATGCGCCAGAAGCAGCATCTCGCCGGCGTCCGCGTCGTCGACGACGCCCTGGTTCTCGAGATCATGCGCTTCGCCAACGAGCTGATCGACCCGGACACACTCAGCCTTCCCAACTCGAGCCTCGTGCGCCCACAGGAGCTGCACATGGCCGAGCAGCTCGTCACGAGCCTCGCCGAAGCGTTCGATCCAACCAAATACGCCGACGAGTACCGCAACAATCTCATGCGCGTGATTCACGCAAAGATGAAGGGGAAGAAAGCGAATCTGAAACCGGAGGCCGGCGCCGAGCGCGACACGCAGGTCATCGATCTCATGCAGCGTCTTCGCGAAAGCCTCGATGGCGGAACGAAGAAGGGCGCCCTGCGCTCAGGGCCGAACGCCGCTGCCGCGCGCGAGCGCAAATCCACATCGAAGGCGAAAGCTGCGAAGCCGGCCAAGCGCGCCAAGCGCGCCAAGCGCGCCAAGCGCAAAACGGCGTAGCAATCGATCATGGCCCCACGCGCGAAGCCGGCCGTCCGACGCAAGCTCTCCGAGTACCGCGACAAACGCGACTTCTCGAAGACCGCGGAGCCATCCGGCAACGAGGAGCGCGCGAAGAAAAAGAAGAAGTCGCTCGTCTTCGTCATCCAGAAACACGCGGCGAGTCATCTCCACTTCGACTTTCGCATCGAGCTCGATGGCGTGATGAAGAGCTGGGCAGTGCCCAAGGGCCCGAGCCTCGATCCATCCGTCAAGCGCCTCGCGATGCAGGTCGAGGATCATCCCCTCGACTACAACACCTTCGAAGGCACGATCC
This sequence comes from Gemmatimonadota bacterium, assembly GCA_030854615.1. Classification (GTDB taxonomy): domain Bacteria; phylum Gemmatimonadota; class Gemmatimonadetes; order Gemmatimonadales; family Gemmatimonadaceae; genus FEN-1250. The sequence continues at coordinate 6,761 of JALYSW010000444.1, read as the reverse complement.
CGCAGGGAGAGTACGGCGGCGGCACGGTCATGCTCTGGGACCGCGGCACCTACACCTCAGCGCTCGACGAGAACGATCCGATCCCCGCGCTCCGGACAGGCTACGCGAAGGGCGATCTCAAGATCCTCATGCACGGCGAGCGCATGCACGGCTCGTGGGTGCTCGTCCGCACGAGCCGCGGTTCCGACGAGAAGCCGCAGTGGCTCCTCATCAAGCACCGCGATGAATTTTCCGAGCCGGGCTCGGACATCGTCGCCCAGGAGATGACGTCGGTCGTCTCGGGACGTACGATGGACGAGATTGCGGAGAACAAGAAGAAAGAAGTCTGGCACTCGAACCGCGCTCCGAAATCCGCGCCGCCCGCCGGCGAGACCAGGCAGAAGCGCGTCGCAGCCGTGCGCAAAATCGCTGCCCCCTCCTCCGCCTCCCGCGCCGCCTCCGCCAAAGCACTCGGCGACGGCGCCCTCGATCCCATGCTCGCCTCCGTCGGCACCGACATCCCCGAAGGCGCGGAGTGGACCTTCGAGCCGAAGTACGACGGCATCCGCGTCCTCACCTACGCCACTCCGGAAGCCGCGCGCCTCGTCACGCGCAATGGGAAGGACAAGACCGCGCAATTCCCCGGCATTGCCGAGGCGGCGCGCAAGCTCGCCTCTCGCGGACGCCGCGCGCTCGTGCTCGACGGCGAAGTCGTCGCGCTGCACGATGGAGCACCAGCGCGCTTTCAGGAGCTGCAGGGACGCATGCATGTGAAGGACGCTCGCACGATCGCCGGCTTCGAGGACAGCACGCCCGTCGCACTGATGGCGTTCGACATTCTCCTCGATGGCAACGACGTCCTCGTGCACGAGCCGTGGACGAAGCGCCGCGCACGGCTCGAGAAGCGCCTCGCCAAGCACGAGTCGGCGGAGCTCCGCCTCACGGAGTCCGATCTCGATGACGGACGCGCGATGCTCGCGCGCGCGAAGCACGATGGTTGGGAGGGAATCATCGCCAAGCGCGTCGATGCGCCGTATCAGCCTGGCACACGCTCGCGCGACTGGCTCAAGCTCAAACTCGAGTTCCGCCAGGAGTTCGTCGTCGGAGGATGGACGGAGCCGCGCAACACGCGCCAGCACATCGGCGCGCTCCTGCTGGGCTACTACGACCACGGCCGCCTGATCTACGCCGGCAATATGGGCGGCGGCTTCGACAACGCGGGGCTCGCCGAGATGTACGAGACGCTCGCCCCGCTCGCGCGAAAGTCGTCGCCCTTCGAGGAGACGCCGCGCCCGCGCGAGCCGGTGCACTGGGTCACGCCGAAGGTCGTCGTCGAAGTGAAATTCAACGAGTGGACGACGGACGGGAAGCTGCGCCAGCCGATCTACGTCGGCACGCGCGACGACAAGAATCCGCGCACGGTGAAGCGCGAGGGGGCGAGTGTGCAAAAAGCAGAGCCGGCAACGCGCAAGAAGAGCGCAGCGAAAGCGTCCACAAAAAGGTCGCCCGCGAAAAAGTCGCCCGCGAAAAAACCCTCGCGCTCCCCCGTATCCTCTCGGCACGGCCCAATCGAGCAGCAGCTCACCGACGTCCAGCGCGATGGCGGCGATGGCGATATCGAGATCAAGCGCGCGGTCTCGCTCCGCGTCTCGAGCCTCGACAAGGTCTACTTCCCCGGCGAGGGCTTCACGAAGGGCGACGTCATGCGCTACTACGCACGCGTCGCCCCGTTCATCCTCCCGACCATTACTGATCGACCTCTCGTGCTCAAGCGGACGCCGGAGGGGATCAAGGGCGAAGTCTTCTTTCAGCAGAAGCCGCCGCAACACGTGCCGCCAATCGTTCGCGTCGAGCCCGTCGTCAACGACGATGGCGTGAGCGCAGATCGCATCGTCGGCGGCGATCTCGCGACGCTGCTGTACACCGTGCAGATCGGCTGCGTCTCCGTCGACCCATGGCATTCGCGCATCGGCTCGATCGACGACATGGACTACACGATCCTCGACCTCGACCCCGGGCCACGCTCCACCTTCGAGCGCGTCGTCCAAGTCGCAAAGTGGGTGAAACAGGAGCTCGATGCGCTCGGCCTTCACGCCGCACTCAAGACCTCGGGCTCGCGCGGGCTGCACGTAGCCATCCCGCTTCCCCTTCGCACCCGCTACGAAGCCGGACTCCTGCTCGCGCAGCTCGTCGCGACGCGCGTCGCCGAGTCGCATCCGAAGGAGGCCATCGTTGAGCGGTCGGTGAAGGCGCGCCCGCCGGCGGCGATCTACATCGACTACCTGCAGAACGTGAAGGGGAAGAGCGTCGCCGGCGCCTATTGCGTGCGGGCGAGAGACGGGGCGACCGTCTCCACCCCCCTCCAATGGAAGGAGTTAACCGCGTCACTCGACCCGCGGGCGTTCACCATCGAGACGGTCCCGAGGAGAATCGTAAAGCTAGGCGACATATGGGGTTCCGCCCTCAAGACCAGGAATACGGCCGCCGCCATCCGCGCTGCGGCTGACCGATAGATCGCTGAATCGTCCTTTTCTTGGATGGTTCTCACCTGGATCCGCCGCACGGTCGCGGCTGGGGCGCTCGCGTGCGCCATGGTTGTCCCAACGCTGGAAGCGCAGACCACGCCGCGCTCCCAACCCTCGGTGCATGTCGCCGGCGTCGTCGACGGCAGCACCGTCGTCGAAACCGCTCGGCGCTACCTGGGCGTGCGCTACGTGCTTGGCGGGACCACGCCAAGGGCTTTCGACTGCTCGGGCTTTATCCGCTACGTCTTCGCGCTCCACGGCCTTCCCATGCCACGCACGGCCCACGAACAGGCTGCGTACGGCTCGGCTCCGGACGAGAAGAAGCTGGAGCCGGGTGACCTCCTGTTTTTCTACGGCGGGCGTGGAGCGCAGCACATCGCTATGTATATCGGCGGTGATTCCATCATCCACGCGTCGAGCAGCGGCCATCGTGTGATGCTCGCCCGGCTCTCGGGCGTCGGCACGCACAGAACATGGTTCGGTCAACGGTTGATCGCCGTGCGCCGTGTATTACCAGCGGTAGGAACCTTCGATCTGCCTGCTCCGTTGGCTATTCCCGACCCCCTCGGCAGCAGCTCCGCCGATGACATGGCGTTCGCCCCTTCTGCACCGCTGATCTACTGATGTCTAGCGACGCGAACGAAACGGACGACGAAGCGAAGATGGAAGACCCGGTGCTGCTCTACAGCCGCGGGCTGCCTGGCGGCGGAGTGGTGACCATCGAGGCGCTCTCGAAGGAGTCGCCGGAGGTCACCGCGCGCGTGTCCGTGGAGCGCCGCATCGACCCCCAGCGTCGCGACGGGCACGAGCCCCCGGTGATCGCCGAGGCGCAGGCACCGACGCAGTCCACCGCGTTCAAGGAGCTCTACCAGATCGCGTCGGACAACGTCGCCGTCGCTCGTGGACTGATCCAGTGGCAGGCCCGCCGCCGCGACGACCCCGAGGTCGAGCCCTAGCCGCCTCGGCGCTCACACGCACGCATACGAGAAGGCTCCCGGTTCGACGCCGGGAGCCTTCTCCGTTTCTCCTCCTCGTGCTCTATCGATCAGGCTCTGTTTCTGTATGGCGACCCGTAGTCCCGCACCGCCGACGTCGCGGCGAGCGCGCACAACACTTCGTCATCCACCGAATGAAGCGATCGGGCACGCACCGTCGCGACCCGCGCCGGACGATCGGGGAACGTCAGCGAATCGAGCCGCACGAGGAGCCGCGCGGACCCGTACCCGGTGAGCGTATCCTCCGACACCAGACGAGCGACGACTGTGGCCTGCCAGCGAGTGCCGTCATCGAGCGTGACGACGCGAGCCTCTCCCGTGGGCTCGGCCGGAGCGCTACCCGGTGCGCCGGCATCCACGCCGCCGCGCTGCGCGCTGCGAAGAGAAGTGGTCCGGCGAATGTTGCGTGCAGCGCCCATGGTGGCTCCCTTATTTCTTAGGCACACCTTGCAACTAAAAAATAATCGGTTGCAAGACGTGGGCCCCCCCTGTGCGGTCAAGATCGAGTCACGGATCCGCGATGATCAACCGCCGAATCGAACCCCGCGCCGGTCCCCGCGCCGCTTTTTCGGCGCGTAGCGAAACAATTGTGCGGGCCGCCCCCGCCCCTCGCTCCGCCACTCGTCCGTCGGCTCCACGAGCCATGCCGCGTGCAGCGACCGCCGGAAGCTCGCCTTGTGCAGCCGCCTGCCGAGGAGGAGCTCATAGATGTCCTGGAGCTGCGTGAGCGTGAATGTGGCGGGGAGCAGGTAAAAGGCGATCGGCCCCTGCTCGAGCCGCACGCGAAGCGACGCGAGCACACCCTCGAGCATCCCGCGCTGACGCGGGGGCAGCGGAGGCAGGTCATCCACGGCGAACCAGCGCGTCTCGCCGGCATCGGCTTCCAGACTCGCGACGGTGTCCGCGTCCACGAGCGCGAGAAATGCCACCGAGAGCGCTGCCCCGGAGGGGTGGCGGCGCCCATCGCCGAAGGCGGCCACCTGCTCCACCAGCGCGGGGGCCGAGCCGAGCGTTTTGCGCGCGAGTCTGGCCGCCTCGCTGTCGATCGTCTCGTCGGGGTGCAGCGCGCGCCACGGCAGCTGCCACCGCTCGCGCGACTTCGCCGGCCCGCGCGCCAGCAGCACGGAGAGCTTGCTCCCGGCCGGGGCGAGGATCACGACATCGATGGACGGGGCGGCTCGGCCGGATGAGGAGCGCGTGGAAGCGGTGCGGGCGGTCATGTCGAACAATTAGTAGCGTGTTGCGATTAATTCAAGGGCCGGGAATGGTGATTGGAAGCTTTCCCGTCATTGGGATCGTGCCGAGCAGCGCTCGCGCGGCGGCGCCCTGCGACACCGGAAAGCCGCCCCACGCAACGACGTACGCGCCCACGTTGGGGATCTGCTGCAGGAAATACGGATTCCCGAAGGCGACCACGATCGGATGCTCCTTCCGCCTCTGCAGCTCCTCGATGAAGTCGACGAACGAGCGCGGCACATCCACCGTCGTCACCGTCGAGCTGTGCGCGACGTACGAGCTCACCAGGATCACGTCGGCCGAGTCCGCGATGGCGAAGAGGTGGAAGAAATCGGGGTGCTCGTCGTCGGCACTCACGTATTCCGGACGCAGCGCGGGGAACGCCTTCCGCAGCTCCGCGTCGAAGGTGACGCCGGCGCCGAGATCCGCGCGATGCGCATACGTAATCGAGAGAATACGCGCACCCTTGTTGATGTGCGCCAGCGGCAGCTGGTGCGCACTATCGCGCACGAGGGTGATCGAGCGGTCGGCCGCCTCGTGCGCGATGGCCGCGTCCGCCGAATCACCGACGACGTCCCGCGCGCGATCGAGGTCGACGACGCGCGAGGTCCGCAGCCCGACCTTCGCCTTCATTGCGAGAATGCGCCGCACCGATGCATCCAGCCGGCTTTCGGTGTACTTCCCCGCCGTCACTCCCGCCACCACCGCATCGATCGTCTGCGTCACATCCTGCGGCTGCAGCAGCACGTCCGCACCTGCGCCCACCGCCAGCTGCGACGCGTTCGCCGCACCGTACGTGTCGAGCACCGCGCGCATGTCCATCGCATCGGAGATCACGAGCCCCGTGAAGTGCATCTCGTCGCGCAGCAGCGTCGTCAACACGTTGTGCGAGAGCGTCCCCGGCAAGCCGCTCGAGTCGAGCGCGGGCATCGAGCCATGGAAAGTCATGATTGCCCCCACTCCAGTCTTGATCGCGCTCCTGAACGGCACGAGCTCCACGCTGTCGAGGCGCGCCCGCGATACGCGCACCACTGGCAGCGCGAGATGCGAGTTCGTCCCGGTGTCGCCATGCCCCGGAAAGTGCTTCCCCGTCGCGATCATCCCGTGTTCCTGCACGCCGCGGATGAACGCCGCGCCAAGTCGCGCCACGAGCGCCGGATCCTCCCCGAACGACCTCGTGCTGATGACGGGATTCGCCGGATTGTTGTTGACGTCCAGAATCGGCGAGAAGTCGATGTGGATTCCGAGCGCTCGCCCCTCGATCGCCGTGATGCGCCCCTGCTCGTACGCGAGCATCGTGTCGCGCGTCGCACCGATCGCCATCTCCGGCGGAAAGAGCACCGCCCCGCCGAGGTCGATGCCATTCGGTAGAAAATATCCGCCGCGCGCACGATACCCCGCGCCGAACTCGAGATCGCTCCCGACGAGCAGCGGCAACCCACTCATCTTCTGCAGCGCGTTCAGCTTCGCCGCGATCTCGAGCGGCGAGCCTACGCTCATGATCACTCCGCCAACGTGCTCCTTCGTGATCCAGCCGCTGATCTTCCGCCACTGCGGCGCATCGGCCGCCACGTAATCGCCGAAGAGCTGCGGCCACACCATCTGCGCCGCCTTGTCGCGCACCGTCATCTGCGCGAGTTCGCACTCCACCCAGGCGGAATCGCTCCTCGAGTCGCACTGCGACGAACGTGGCCGCACCACCTGCACGGACGCAGCGCCCGCGCGCTCCGGACGCGCCGCAGTCGACGTGCACGCGGCCATCGACAGCAGGGCGGGCAGCGCTGCGCGCGTGATCAACCGCATCGGCGCCTCCCGCAACACAGCGCTCACCAGTTGATCGTACCCTGCTTGGTCGTGTCGACCTGCCCTTCTTCCTTCCCCGTCTTGAACAGGAACGTGTCCATGTTCTTCGTCAGGAACGCTCGCGCCTGCGGATCCATCAGATTGAGCCCATAGTGGTTGATCAGCATCGTCTGCTGCTTCAGCCACAGCTTCCAGCACTCGCCGCAGATCTCTTCCTTCGCGC
>JALYSW010000438.1 GCA_030854615.1 Gemmatimonadota bacterium | reverse complement strand
CGCCTCGAAGATCGCGGCCTTCTCGCCGATGTTCGCGCCGGGCGCGAGCCCGAGCCCGCCGACCAGCCCCGAGATCTCGTCCGAGAGGATGTCGCCGAACATGTTGGTCGTCACGATCACGTCGTACCTCTCGGGGGTCAGCACGAGGTGCATCGCCATCGCATCGATGATGCGCTCCTCGAAGATGATCCGCCCCTCGTAGTCCTTGGCGATCTTGCGCCCCGTCTCGAGGAAGAGCCCCTGCGAGAGCTTGAGGATGTTCGCCTTGTGCACGAGCGTCAGCTTCTTCCGTCCGCGCGACACCGCGTGCTCGAAGGCGAAGCGGATGACGCGATCGGCGCCGGCGCGCGTGATGATCGCTACCGACTCTGCCGCCGCGTGATCGTCGTTGCCGATCTTCACGTAGTGCTCGACGCCGCTGTAGAGCCCCTCGGTGTTTTCACGAACGAGGATGATGTCGACGCCGGTGTACCGCCCGTTCGGGAGCAGCGTGCGCGCGGGGCGGACGTTGGCAAAGAGATCGAAACGCATGCGCAGCGCGACGTTGACGCTGCGGTAGCCGCTGCCGAGCTGCGTCTCGAGCGGGCCCTTGAGTGCGACACCGGTACGAGCGATGGACTCGAGCGTTGCGACGGGCATCGGATCGCCGACCGCGTTGAGCGCGGCCATGCCCGCGAGCTGACGGTCCCACTCGACCTTTGCCCCCGACGCCTCCACGATCTTTACCGTCGCGCCAACGATTTCAGGACCGATCCCGTCACCGGGGATCAGCGTGACGGGAATTGCATCAGTCATTGGTTCGGAGGTCCAAGTTGGTCGGCGAGATGGCCGGCGAGGCTCGCGGCGAGCGCGGGGCCGAAGGACGACTGCGGATCGCTGGCGACATCCGCCATGTAGATGATCTTCGCGCGCACCGCGTCGAAGATCACGAAGCGGAGCACGGCGCATTCCTGACCGTTGGGAACCGGCTCGAAGCGCAGCTCTACGGGGAGCAGCACGAGCTGTCCGCCCTCCTGCAAGGCAACCAGTGTGCGGAGCTGCGACGCGATCGGATCGGGGACCTGCTCGGGAAGGCGCTTCGGCCCCGGGAAACGAAGCCACTGCGCGGCCATCGCGTGCGGGTCGGGCGCGTATGGCTCGTTGCGCTTGACCATCGCATCGATCGCGGCCGGAAAGACCCAGACCTTCTTCACGCCGCGGTCGCTGAACGCGAATGCGATCTCATCGTCGAGCGCGGAGAGATAGGCCTGTTGGTCCGAGATCTCGCCTGCCCAGTTCAGCGAATCGCCCATGCGGAGGTAGTGCACGGGGAGAATCATCAGCCGGCGCGTCGAGAAGGCCGCCAGCACGTGCTGGTGCGGCTGCTTCGATTTGCCCTGCGCGTCCGCGCGCGCCGGGAGGGCGGTGAGCGCGGAGGTCGCGAGGAGTGCGGTGCCGAATACGGCGGAAATCTTCACGGACATCATCCTTGAATCGGGAAAGCTATAAAGAGCGCACGGCGAGGGATACCGATGAAGACGCGCATCCGTGGCCCGTCGGCACGCAGGCAATCGTCGCGACGTAGCTGGCCATGCGTGCGGCGCCTCGTACATATTCGCCGCCTATGCGACGCATTCTCACCACGCTGCTCTGGATCGCCATCTCGCTCCTCGGCGCCGCCGCCCTCGCGCGCCTCGCGCTCTCGCGCGGAGAGACGATCAGCGCCGGGTGGCTGCTCGCCGCCGCGCTCTGTTGCTACGCGGTTGCCTACCGATTCTACGGTCGCTTCATCACCACGAAGATCTTCGCCGTCGACGACAGGCGCGCCACCCCCGCCGTGCGAATGGAAGACGGTCGCGACTACCTCCCGACGAACCGGTGGATCGTCTTCGGTCACCACTTCGCGGCGATCGCCGGCCCGGGGCCGCTGGTAGGTCCTACACTCGCCGCGCAATTCGGATTCCTCCCCGGCGCGATCTGGATCATCGCCGGCGTCGTCCTCGGCGGCGCGGTGCAGGATCTCGTCATCCTCCTCGCGTCCGTGCGCCGCGATGGGCGATCGCTCGGCACCATGGCGCGCGATGAGATCGGCCCCGTCGCGGGGACCACGGCGCTCGTCGCGATCCTCGGCATCATGATCGTTCTCATCGCGGTCCTCGCCCTCGTCGTCGTCAATGCGCTCGCGTCGAGCCCGTGGGGAGTCGTCACGATCGGGCTGACGATCCCGATCGCCCTGTTGATGGGCGTGCATCTGCGATGGATCCGTCCCGGCCGCGTGCTCGAGGCGAGCGCGATCGGCCTCGTGCTGCTCGTGGCCGCGCTCTTCGCGGGGCGCTGGGTAGCTGCGCACCCCGATGTCGCCGCGCGCTTCACGCTGTCTCGGCAGTCGCTCGCGATCCTCATCATGGTCTACGGCTTTGCGGCCTCCGTGCTGCCGGTGTGGCTCCTCCTCGCGCCTCGCGACTATCTCTCCGCCTTCGTGAAAATCGGCGTCGTGCTCGCGCTGGCGGCCGGGATCATCGTCGTCCTCCCGCCACTGCAGATGCCCGCACTCACGCGCTTCGCGCACGGAGGCGGCCCGATCTTCGCCGGTTCCATCTTCCCCTTTGCCTTCATCACCATCGCGTGCGGAGCGATCTCGGGCTTCCACGCGCTGATCGCCTCGGGGACGACACCCAAGCTCCTCGCACGTGAAAGCGACGCACTGTTGGTAGGCTACGGCGGGATGTTGACGGAGTCCTTCGTCGCGATCATGGCGCTCATTGCCGCATGCCTGCTCACCCCCGGCGTCTACTTCGCGATCAACGCCAGCGCCGCATCGCTCGGCCCAACCGCCGAGAGCGCATCGCACGCCATCGCGCAGTGGGGATTCACCGTGACGCCGCAGGAGATGCGCGACCTCGCCTCTCGCGTCGGTGAGATCTCGCTGCTCTCACGCACGGGGGGCGCGCCGAGTCTGGCGGTGGGGATGGCGCAGCTCTTCTCGAACGTGCTCGGCGGCGGCACGGCTATGGCCCTCTGGTACCACTTCGCGATCATGTTCGAGGCGCTCTTCATTCTCACGACCATCGATGCCGGTACTCGCGTCGGACGCTTCATGCTCCAGGACCTCGGCGGCCTCGTATGGAAGCCGATCGGTCGAATCGCCTCGTATCCCGCGACTGTGATCTCCAGCGCAGCTTTCGTGGCCATGTGGGGTTATTTCCTCTACCAGGGGGTTGCCGATCCGCTCGGCGGAATCAACTCCCTCTGGCCGCTGTTCGGAATCTCGAATCAGCTGCTCGCCGCCGTGGCGCTCTGTGTGGGCACCACGGTGATAATCAAGATGGATCGCGCGCGATATGCGTGGGTGACTGTGATACCGCTCACATGGCTCGCCATCGTGACACTGACGGCAGGATTTCAGAAGATCTTCGCGTCGGATCCAGCGCTTGGATTTCTCGCCCACGCGCGCCTGCTTCTGAATGCCGCACAGGGCGGGACGCTCCCGACCGGAGTCGCGAACGCGGCGGCGGCTACGCGGATGGCGCTGAACGATCGAATCGATGCGGGAGTCGCCGCGTTCTTTATTTCGTGTGTGATCGTCGTATTGGTGGCCTCTATTCGTGAATGGTGGCTCGTATTGTCTGGCCGGAAGGTCAGGATATCCACCGAGCACCCGTTCAAAGCCACTGGAGTTGGCGCGATCGGGGGGTAAATACAGGGACGGTCTCGTCTTTGCAAAAGTCTGATAAGGTCTGATTTAGTTCTGGCGGGGATCGGAGTTCACAGCTCCATCGTTGAAGCCCTCGAAGAAGCGGAGCAGCATGGACCGAATCCTGGTCACCGGCGGAACAAGCTTTACCGGTCTGCATCTCGTTCGAAGTCTCGTCCGCGAAGGACATGCGGTGCGCGTGATGACGCGATCGCTCGAACGTGCGCGCGCGATGCTCCCCGCCGAGACCGAGATCGTCGCGGGTGAGGTCACCGAGCGTCTGGATGTCGTGCGCGCGATGGATGGACGCGAGGTCGTCTACCATCTCGCCGACAGCTCCGGGGCGGGCCGCATCACCGACGCCCGCGATCACTGGCGCATCAACGTCCAGGGGACACGGCTCGTGATGCAGGCCGCGATGGAGGCGGGAGTTCGCCGTATCGTGCACTGCGGCACCGCGCGCGTGCACGGCGACACTGGCCCCGGCGCTGCGAACGAGGAATCGGAGTTTCGTCCCACCAACGCGTACGAGCTCACGAAGATGCAGGCCGAGCGGCTGGCGTTGCTCTTCGTGAGCGAGTGCGACCTTCCGGTGGTCGTCGCGCGGCCCACGTGGACGTACGGCGCGGACGACCGCCGGTTCCGACGCATGATGGCCTCCGTTCGACGCGGTCACGTCGTGATCCCGGGAACGCGCACGGCGCGCGTGCATCCGATTCACGTCGAGGATCTCGTTCGTGGGCTCAAGCTGCTCGCGACACGAGATGCGGCGCTCGGCGAATCATTCATCCTGGGCGGACCTGAGCATCTCTCGCTCGATGAGCTGATCACGGTGCTTGCGCGCGCCGTGGGCGTGAAGCGCCCGCAGGTGCACATCCCCGAGCTGTCGACGCGCGCACTCGTGTGGGCGTCCGAGCGCTTCGGCACGTTCGGCGGCGCGATGCGCGGGCGACTGGAGTTCTTCACGAAGAGCCATGTGTTCGACATCGGGAAGGCGTCGCGCGTGCTTGGCTTCACACCGCGCGTGTCCGTGTTCGAGGGAGTTGGGCGCACGGTGCTCTGGGAGGAGCGCGTCGCGCTCGTGTCGCGCGAGAAGACCGCGCCGCGTCGCAAGTCGGCGGAAGTGCTTGCGCGGCCGTCGGGAGAGCTTCGCCGTCGCTACGGTCTCAGCGACGATGCACTCATCGTCGGCGCGGTCTCGCGCTTCTTCCCGCTGTCGGGAACGCGCTATCTGCTCGACGCCTTCCCGCGCATTCATGCCGCCGTTCCCTCGGCGCGACTGCTCGTGGTGGGCGAAGGCCCGGAGCGCGAGTTGCTCGAGAGGCAGGCGCTGCGGCTCGGCATCTCGCCGTTCGTGATCTTCGCGGGGATGCGTGAGGATCTCCCCGCGCATCTGCGGCTGTGCGACGTCGCCGTCGTGTCGTCGACTGACGACGGACTCTCGCTCGCCGCCATGGAAGCGCTGAGCGCAGGCGTACCGCTGGTCGCAACGCGAGTGGGCGGGCTCTCGTCGATCGTGCGCGATGGCGAGAACGGGCTGCTCGTGCCACCCGGCGACGCCGATGCACTCGCTGCGGCGATCATCCGCGTCCTGCGAAACCCCGTGCTGCGTGGCGAGCTCGCGGCGCGCATCAGCGCTGCCGGACGGGGCGGTGCATTCGACCATTTGGCCGACGCCCCGCCCCGGCTTGCGCTCGGCTGAGGCTTGCGACAGGCACGTCCGCGTGCTTCTCTAGGATTGTCCCGCGCGCAGCATCTCCGCGCCAATCCGTACGTCCTCAGTCAGGTACAATGCGCATTCAGCTTCTTGGCGCCGTCCTCATGGGCGGCGTCGCCACGCTCGGCTCACAGCAGCCGTCCGCTCCATCCGCGTCCACGTCGCGCGGCACCTTCGATTTCTCCATCAAGGGAATCATGCGTGGCCACGATCTCGTCGGACGGGCTCCGACCGACGTGCGCTGGTCCGCAGACAGCCGCTGGATCTATTTCGCGTGGAATCCGCCGGGCACCGACGCGCTCGAGCCGCTGCATGCGTATCGCGTGCGCGCGGAGGCCGGTGCGATTCCCGAGTCGCTCACGGTCGCGCAGATGGACAGCGCCGGTCCGCTCGCGGCCGCGGGCGATCTGTCGACCGACAAAACGATGCGCGCGGTGGAATGGGGCGGCGACATCTACATCGCCCATCTCCGCACGGGGGCGCGGCGCCGGCTGACGAACACCGTCGCGCGCGAGTCGGAGCCGCACTTCGACCGTGGCTCGAAGCACGTGTACTTCATCCGCGACAACAACGCGTTCTCGTTCGACTTGACGACCGGCGAGGAGAAGCAGCTCACCGACATCCGCCAGGGCCCGAAGCCGAAGGACAAGGACGACGAGAAGCTCACGCCGCAGCGCGCGATTCTCGAGGCGCAACAGCGCGAGCTTCTCGGCGCCGTCCGCGACGAATGGCACATGGACTCGATCAGGAAGAGCATCAAGGCGCAGCACGATTCGCTCAAGCCGTCCACGCTCTGGCTGCGGAAGGACGAGGTCGTCAGCACGATCTCCGTCTCTCCAACCGCGAACGCACTGCTCCTCGTGACGACGATCCCCGCTGGCGACAAACAGCGAGCGACGGATATTCCACACTTCGTTTCGAAGACCGGGTACACCGAAGAGGAGAAGTCCCGCGAGAAGGTCGGCGACGTGCAGGACGGCGGCCGCGTCGCGTACATCCCGCTCACGCGCGGCGATCCGACGTGGCTCTCGCTCATCCCCGGCGACACCGCGAACGCACCCGGGCTTGCGCTCGTGAACGGCTGGGCGGATGACGGCTCCGCCGCGCTCGTGTTCGCGGTGAGCTTCGACTGGAAGACGCGCTACATCTACACTGTGGGCGCGAAGGGCGCGCTCTCGGCGCTCGACACCCTTCGCGACAGCGCGTGGGTCGATGGTCCTGCCTTCGGACAGGCCGGCTTCCTCGACGGCGGCAAGCGTATCTGGTTCGTCTCTGAGGCCGACGGCTACGCGCATCTCTACTCGATGGCGGCGAACGGCAGCGACAAGAAGCAGCTCACCAAAGGAAAGTGGGAGGTCGACAACGTCGCACTTTCGGCCGACGGGAAGACCTTCTTTCTGCACACGAGCGAGGAGTCGCCGTTCGAGGAGCAGTTCTATCGCATGGCGATTACGGGAGGTACGCGCACGCAGATCACGAAGACGAGCGGCGGGCATGAGGTCGTCGTCTCGCCGAACGAACAGCTGCTCGCCGACGTGTACTCGACATCCAACCGCCCGCCCGAGCTTTTCGTGATGCGCAATCAACCCGGCGCGGCGGAGGCCCGGCTCACGCTGTCGCCGACGGCCAAGTGGCTGAGCTTCCCCTGGCTGGTGCCGGAGATCGTGATGGTGCCGGCGTCGGATGGCGTGCAGGTGCCGGCGCGCATCTATCATCCGAGCGACATGGGCGCGAAGCCCAATGGCGCCGCGGTGATCTTCGTGCATGGCGCGGGCTACCTGCACAACGTCAATCACTATTGGTCGTACTACTTCCGCGAATACATGTTCAACCACTATCTCGCGTCGAAGGGCTACACCGTCATCGACATCGACTATCGCGGCTCTGCGGGCTACGGGCGCGACTGGCGCACTGCGATCTATCGCCACATGGGCGGGCGCGATCTGCAGGACGAGGTCGACGGCTCCAGGTATCTGCACGACAAGTACGGGATCGACCCGAAACGCATCGGTATCTACGGCGGCAGCTACGGCGGCTTCATGACGCTCATGGCGATGTTCACCGAGTCGTCGCACTTCGGCGCGGGCGCGGCCATTCGCTCGGTCACCGATTGGGCACACTATAATCACGGCTACACGTCGCGCATTCTGAACACGCCGGAGCAGGACAGCATGGCGTACCGCCAGTCGTCGCCGATCTACTTTGCCGATGGGCTGCAGGATCCACTCCTCATGGTGCACGGCATGGTCGACGACAACGTGCACTTCCAGGACATCGTGCGCCTTACCGAGCGGCTGATCGAGCTCGGGAAGACGAATTGGGATCTCGCGGTGTATCCGGTGGAGCGCCACGACTTCGTGCGCACGACCAGCTGGCAGGACGAGTACCGGCGCATCTACGAGCTCTTCGACCGCACGATCGGGCACCCGAAGGAGCCGGCGGCGCGTGCGCACTAGCACGGCGAATCGCCCCCTGACCATCGCCGCGCGACTCGCTCGCGCGGTGATGGCGGTGCGCGCGGTCATTGGCGCGCCGGACTACGCACGTTATCTCGCGCACCAGCGCGCGAAGCATCCGGATGCGACACCGCTCTCGCGCAAGGAGTTCGCACGAGAGCGGGAGCGCGCACGCTACGAGGGAACCGGCAGCCGCTGCTGCTAGCGGCCGGCTCCTATCTGGAGCGCTACTTCGAGAGCGCGATCCCCCACGGCGACTTTCCGCCGGCGATGTGCTTGACCACGGTGTTCGTGCTCGCGTCGATCACCGAGATATCGTTCGACGGGCCGTTGGCCGTGTAGACCCACTTCCCATCCGCAGACACTGCGACGCCCCACGGACGCTTGCCCACCGGGAACGGCGTTCCCACCGAGTCGTTCTTCGTGTCGATGACGACGGCCGTGCCGCCGCGTCCCGTTGTGATGTAGAGATGCTCGCCGTCGGGAGCCATCGCGGTACCCATCGGCTTCGCGCCCTCTCCTGGAATCGTGAGGTTCTTGATCACCTTGTTCTTCATCGCATCGACGACCGTCACGGTGCCGCCGACCTCGTTCGTGATGTACGCCTTCTTCCCGTCGGGCGTGAAAGCGATGCCGCGAGGACGCTTCCCGGTCGGGAAGGTCGCGATGATCTTTTTCGTCTTGAGATCGAGTACGGAGACTGTTCCGCTGCCCTCGTTCGTCGCGTAGAGCACCTTGCCGTCGGGGTGGATCTGCACGCCCTCCGGCTGCGAGCCGATTGGCACCGACCCGATGAGCTTTCGCGAATCAACATCAATCAGCGTCAGCGAGCCGCCATCTTCGTTCGACACGTAGATCGTCTTTCCATCGCTCGAGATCGCGAATGCCTCGGGATCGATGCCACCGGGGAGGTTCGCCACCTTCTGCCCCGTCGACAGATCGATCAGCGCGATGCCGTCCTTCGTGCGATCCGCCGGCGGCAGCGTTTTCTCGTCGACGCCGGGACCGGCCTTCGGTGATCCGCTCACCGCGACGACCAGGAACTTTCCATCGGGACTTACGCGCAGGCCCCGCGGGCGCTGTCCCGGATCGAGTGTGCCAACCACGCTGTCCGTCTTCGCATTGATCACGGTGACGTCGTTACCATCCTCGTTCGACACGAAGAGATACGGTCCGCCACTAGAAAAATCCGTCTGCGCCGCCTTGGGTGCTGCTGCCGCCGCCGTCGTGTCGGCCGCGGGGGCCTTCTTCTCGCCGCCGCATCCCGCCACCACACCGATCGTGATCGTCGCCGCTATCGCTCTACGCCACATATGCGCTCTCCTCTGTGTGTTCGTGCGCTACTCCACCGCCGCCAACCCCATCCCCCATCGTGCCAGCGCCGTCGGCAGCGCGCCGTACTGCAACAGCTCCTCGTGAAAGGTCGCGAGGGTGAAGTCCCCCGCGCGCGCCTTCCGCAGATCCTCGCGCAACGCGAGGATGTCACGCCGCCCCACAGCGTAGCACAGTTGATACGTCGGATAGGCGCAGTACCGCTTCGCCTCCGCCTCCGCGATCCCCGCGTCGAAGCCCAGCTCATCGCGCAGACGCTTCGCCGCATCCTCCATCGACATCCCCTTCGTGTGCAGCGATACGTCGAGGATCACGCGGATCGCCCGCCACAACAGATTGTGCGCCTGGAAAAATCGCTCGGCAGCCGAATCCAGAAATCCCATCTCCGCCATGAGCGACTCGCAGTAGAGCGCCCACCCCTCACGCGCCGCAGGCGTCGACAGCACGCGCCGTGGCACGCTCGGCAGCTGGTTGCCGATCGACATCTGCAGATGATGTCCAGGGATCCCTTCATGCAGCGCGGTGCTCGGAAGCTCCGCGCGGCAGTGCGAGCGCCATGATTCGCCAGCCTCGGGCAGCGTGACGAGAAAGAGCCCGCGCTGCACCGGATCGAAGGCGCCCGGTCCCTGGTATGCCGCGAGAGGGATGAGCGGCCGCAGAAAGTCCGGCGTCGGCACGACGTCGAGCGTTGCGGTGGGCACCGGCATCAGCTCGCGCGAGATGGTGAAGTGCCGCGATGCCTCCATCGCTTCACGGTACTCATCCAGCGCGCTCTCGGGACTCGGGATGTCGGTACGCAGCCGCGCCGCGACCTCCTGCCAGTGCGCATTCGGATCGATCTCCGCTGCGATCAGCTCCAGCTCCACGATCGCGCTCGCCCGCAACTTCTCGCCGAAGCGCAGGATCTCATCCGCATTCTCGACGATCATGTGCGCCGTGTGCAGCTTGCTGTCGAACAGCTCGCGACCGATCGCGAAGTGATTTCCCGCGCGCGCCTTCATCTCCTCGAGCGCATCGCCGAACGCCTCGAGCGCTTCCACCGCCTGCGCACGCGCACGTTCGAGGTCGAGTGGATCCAGCATCGAGAGATCGATCGCCGGATCGTCGAGGCCATCTCGAATCAGCGCGACCGCCCCCGGAATCATCGACGCGCCGACGCTGACGAAGATCGCATCCGGCTCCGCGATCACCGCCGCCGCAGTCTGAAGAAATGCCGGAAGCGCATCGAGTCGCGCGAGCAGTGCCGTCGCGCGCTGCGTAGGATCCGCCGGCTGACGCGCAAGGAGGATGAAGATCCCGTTCACCGCGTGCATCAGATGGTACGCCGGATCGTGCACGAACTGGCGCTCCTTGCCGAGCAGGAGCATGTCGTGCCGCAGCGCGTGCAACACCGCCGTGCGATCAATTTCGTCTGCCAGCGTCTCGGCCTCCGCCTCCTCGATCGCATTTTCATACGCAACGAGCGCGGCGAGCTGTTCGCGCACACTCTCCGCGTCGTAGGCCGGAAAGAGTCCATCGAACTCCCACACACCGTGGAACGTCGCCTCCACGGGGTTCAGGCGCCACCGCAGGTCGAGATAGCCGCCCATCACGGCGGAGAGCGTCGCCGTCATACGGTCACCGAGACGCGTTTGTGATCCGCTACGAGCGTCGAGAGCTCGTCGTCGCGCAGTGTACGCGTCGCCTTCTTCGCGCAATCGAGGATGTGCCGGCACAGCCGCTCATCCCCTGCATCGTGTCCGTGTGCCTCGAGCCACGAGCGCACGTTCGAGATCCCCGAGACGTGCCCGACGTCGAT
>JALYSW010000416.1 GCA_030854615.1 Gemmatimonadota bacterium | reverse complement strand
ACGGCACCCGCAGAATCGAAAAGCCGATCGCGGCGAGGCCGCCGAGGAGGAACATCGACGTGAGCTGACCGAGGATCCACGCGCGCAGCGTCTGCGAGATGTCCGCGAGCACGTTGCGCACGAGATCGCGATGCACCGGCGGGAAGAGCGAGATGAGCAGCTCGCGGTACAATCCCGGCTGATTCGCAAGATAGATGCTGAGGATCGCGACGACGACGACCTCGATCACGACGTTCACGACGCCGACGATCTTCGGAAAAAGCCCGCCGAGTGACGACGCGATCTGCGAATAGCCGGCGATCAGCAGCTGCCCGGGCTTGTAGACGCCCTTGAGCGCGGTCACGCGCGCCGCGGCATCGTCGATCCCCTTCTGCCACTCGATGAGTCTGTCGGGGAGAGTGCCGAGCAGCGACTGCGTCTGCTCGATGACCACCGGCACGATGAGCCACATGAAGCCGACGACGACGGCGAGCGCGAGCACGATCGCGATGAGCAGCGCGTAGCGACGTGGCACGCGTGTGTATCGCGTGACGACGTCGGCGAGCGCGCCGAGTGCGAGCGAGATCAGTATGGCGAGAAAGAGCAGCAGGAAGAGGTGCGCGGCCTCTCCCAGCAACAGCAGGAGCAGAACGGTGATGATGACCCCGGTCAACACCGGGGCGATTTTGTATCGCCCCGTTCCCGCGCCAGCCGTCACGGAAGCTTCTTCTGCTCTTCCGGTGCGTCCTCGAGCTCGGCGTGCGCGATCTCCTCATCCGAGGATCCGCCGGCGCCGATCTGCTTGCTCGACGCGGGCGAGCCAGCGGGGAGCATCCCCATCTTCTGCTTGAGCGCGAGCAGCTGACTATCCGCACTCGCCGCACCCGCACCCTTCTCGAGCACCTTGAAGTCGCTCGCGAGCTTGTCGCCGCTGAACTCCTCGTCGATCTCGACGTTGGCGAGCATGCGGCGCTCGTTGTCCTCGATCTTCGTCTCCATCCGCGAGAACGCCTCGAACGCGGACTTCTCCGACATCGACGACATCGTCTCCGCAATACGCGCCTGCGCCTCGGCGCGCTTGGCACGAGCGATGAGCAGATTCTTCTTGCGCTTCGCCTCTTCGATCTTGTCGTTCAGATCGCGAAGCGAATTCTTGAGCTTCTCGGTCTCGGCACGATGCTGGTTCCACGTCGCTTCGAGCTGCTGGCCGTGCGTCCCGTGCTCGTTCTGGCGCATGAGCGCCTGCTTCGCGAGATCATCGCGTCCCTCGCGGATCGCGAGCATTGCGCGCTGCTCCCATTCGGCCGCCTGCTTGAACTCGGCGTCGACCTGGTCGTGCAGCCGCTTCTCATCCGCGATCGACGCCGCGACCTGCTGCTTGGCTTTCGCCAGCTGCGTGCGCATGTCGACCAAAATCTGATTCAGCATCTTCTCGGGGTGCTCGGCCGAGGAGATGAGATCGTTGATGTTGGACTTGAGAAGCGTGGAGAGGCGGTCGAAGATGCCCATGGCTCAGCGTGCCTCGCGGTATGGCGCAAGCTCCCGCAGATGCGAGACCAGCGCCAACGTCATCGATTCGTACGCGGCAAGAAATTCTTCGTAATCGAGGTGCGACAACTCCATCGCTTCCGTGAGGACGATCGAGTCGCCCTCGATGCCATACGACCCGTGCACCAGCTCCGTCGCGTTGAACTGGAGCAGGCGGCGCGAGAGCGTGGCGAGCGAGCTTTCATCCTTGGGAAGATCCATCACCTTCAGGCGCAACAGCACGACAGGCGGCGAATAATGCACGACGACGTCGGCATCGAGCTGTCCGCCCGGATGCACGACCCACATCCCTGGCTGAATCTCGGAATGGCTGGCTCCGTCGACCTCGAGCTTATCGAGAAAGCCTTCCAGGTCTTCTTTCGTTACCATGCCGCACCTGTCGGGAATCGTGAACAGTAAACGCGGAAGAACGCGCAAGTGCGCGTATCTGATCGACACTACGTCGCGATGGGCGCGGGAGTTTCTCCGGCCCGCAACAAGTAATCAGCCAAGAAGATAGCGCGGGACGGCGGGAGGCGACAGCGCGGCTAGCGCGGCGCGGTGCGAATCTGCACGAGACGCTCCTTCGCGAGGCGCCGGCCGGTAGGCGTCGCTGCGAGGCCGCCGCCGGCCGTCTCGCGGTAACGCACGTCCATGTTGCGGCCGATCTCACCCATGACATCGATCACCTCATCCACCGGGATCGCGAAGGTGACTCCCGCGAGCGCCATCTCGATCCCCGCGAGCGCGAGGGCGGCGCCGGTCGCGTTCCGGAAGACGCACGGGAGCTCGACGAGCCCGCCGAGCGGGTCGCAGACGAGGCCGAGCGTTGCCTGCATCGTGAGGGCGACGGCGTGGCCGACCTGCGACGGCGTGCCGCCGAGCATCTCCACCGCGGCGCCGGCGGCCATGCCGGCAGCGGC
>JALYSW010000369.1 GCA_030854615.1 Gemmatimonadota bacterium | reverse complement strand
CCGCGACGTATTTGCGGAGGAGCGGGCACGGACGGTACTTCGGATCGCCGAGGCCATCCTGGAGCACCTCGAGTATCGCCACGCACGTGTCGAGCCCAATGAGATCCGCCAGCGCGAGCGGCCCCATTGGGTGGTTCATCCCGAGCTTCATCACGGTATCGATCGATTCGGCGCTGCCGACACCTTCCATGAGGCAGTAGATCGCTTCATTGATCATCGGCATGAGCACGCGATTCGATACGAATCCGGGGTAGTCGTTCACCTCGACGGGGGTCTTCCCGAGCGCGCGCGCGAGCGCAAAGACACGCTCCGTCGTCTCGTTCGACGTCGCGAGCCCGCGAATCACCTCGACGAGCTGCATCACCGGCACGGGATTCATGAAGTGCATCCCGATCACCTGCGCGGGGCGCTTCGTGCGTGCGCCGAGCTCCGTGATGGAGATCGAGCTCGTGTTCGACGCGAGGATCGCGGATGGATTCGCGATCTGATCGAGGTCGGCGAAGAGCTTGAACTTGAGCTCCGACTTTTCCGTCGCGGCCTCGACAATGAGTGTGGCGTCGGCGGCGCTCTGCAAGCTCTCGTTCGTCGCGATGCGCGCGAGCGCGCCATCCCGCGCGGGCGCGTCGAGGATCTTCTTCTCGACCTGGCGCCCGAGATTCTTCTCGATGGTCGCGCGCGCGCGATCGAGCGCCGCACGCGAGACATCGATCATCGTCACATTGAAGCCGGCGACGGCGAAGACGTGCGCGATGCCGTTCCCCATCTGTCCGGATCCGACGACGGCGATCTTCTCGCTCATGCTGCGGCCTCGCTGCGCGCCGCACGGCGACGCCACTCCACCAACGCGGCAATGCCCACGGTCATCCCCGCAATCGCCGCAGCGCCGCCCTCCGGTCCCCACGCGCCGCCCGACAACCACGCCGGCCCCGCGGTATCCATGCGATACGATGCATACGGAAAGTGAATGCCGCTTACCGCCGAGTGCAGCAGCTCGGCCATCGACCAGTTCCATGCGAAGTGCGCTATCCACGCGGCGTACAGCGAGCGCGTCGCGATGAGGATGGCGGCGAGAAAGACGCCGGCGAAGATGACGACGCACACCGACTGCGTCGTCGCACCGGGATTTGCCATGTGCAGCAGGCCGAAGCCGATGCTCGTCACCGCGAGCGCGCCGGCCGCGCCGATCCCGTCGCGCAGCGCCGCGAAGAGATAGCCGCGCGAGATCATCTCCTCGCTCAGCGACTGCGGAAGAAACAGCACCACACCGCTGCCGGCGAGGACGAGCCAGCTGTGGCGCCCCTCGAGTCCGGTCACCAGGGTGAGATCGTGCGCGAGCAGCAATCCACCCGACGGGATCAGGATGCAGAGCGCGCCCAACGCGAGTCCGATCGCGATGACGCGAGGGGTGAGCTGCTCGCGCCCGAGCCCGACGTACGACCAGGACGCGTGATCGACCCAGCGCAGCATGATGTAGTGCGAGAGCCACGCAGCGAAGAGCAGAAGACCGTAGCTCAACAACTCCTGCGCGACGTAGTTCGCGGGCCGGATGAAACGCGAGACATAGCCGAACGCTGCCGAGAACATTGCAACGAGGCCAAGAAAGACGAGCACGCGCCAACCGGCGCGTGCCCTGCCATCCGCCCCGAAGAAAATCTCGTGAACGGTCAAGTGATCGCGTGTGGTGCGCGCGTCTGCGCGATGAGCGCCGCCACCGCGACCTTGCAGAGATCGGCGACGACGAACGGCACCGTTCCCATCGCGGCCGCGCGCTCCAGACTGCCGGTGAGCAGCTCGAGTTGCGCGACGCCGCCGAGGTAGAGCGTCGCGATGCCGAGGAGGGCGGCGAGCAGTCGTCCGCCGAATACGGGAAGGCGACGCGCAACGAGCCCCGCCACTGCCGCCGCTGCCGGCGCGGCGAGGAGATAGCCGCCCGTCGGTCCGATGAGCCGGAGAATGCCCGGAGCGCCGATCGGCGAGAAGACCGGCGCGCCGAGCGCACCCGCGAGGAGATAGAGCACCATGCTCGCCGCACCCGCGACGGGGCCAAGCATCATTCCCGCGAGCACGACCGCGAGCGGCTGCAGCGTGAACGGAACCGGCGTGCCCGGAATCGGAATCGCGATCTGCGCCGCGAGCGCCATGGTGGCGGCGAAGCCGATTACGCCGATGATGGAGAGCTGCCGGTCTCGCGCGACGACGGAGGTCATACTCGTCATGACATTCTCTCCACGCTCAATGCGACAGCGTTTCCGCCGCCAAGACATAGTGTCGCGAGCCCCGTGTGGGCATCGCGGTCCCGCATGGCATACAACAGGGTCGTGAGCACACGCGCGCCACTCGCGCCGATCGGATGGCCGATCGCGATCGCGCCACCGTTCACGTTCACGCGATCCCAATCCCAGCCGAGCGCGGCGCCATCCGCGAGCGCCTGCGATGCGAAGGCCTCGTTCGCCTCGATAAGATCGTAGTCCCCGATCTTCGTCTTCATCTGCGCCATGAGATTCTGCACGGCGATGATGGGAGCGAAGAACAGATCGCGCGGCTCGCCACCGCTCGTCGCATACCCCGTGACCTTCGCGAGTGGCTCGAGCCCGTGCGCGTTCGCGAAGCCGAGGCTGGTGACCACCAGCGCCGCGCCACCATCGTTGAGTCCGGGCGCGTTCCCCGCGGTCACCGTCAGCTCGGCCGGCGACATGTCCTTCGGCGCATCGTTCGGAAACGCGGGACGAAGCTTTGCGAGCGCCTCCAGCGAAGTCTCACGCCGCGGCGACTCATCCGTGGAGATCACGGTCGGTCCTTTTTTCCCCGGAATCTCCACGGGCACGATCTCGTCGGTGAAGCGCCCGTCATCCATCGCAGCGATCGCCTTGCGATGCGAGTCGAGCGCGAACTGGTCCTGCTGCGCGCGCATGATCCCCGCCTTCTTCGCGGTATACTCCGCGTGGCCGCCCATGTGCACGTCGCAGAACGAACACCAGAGCCCGTCCCTGATGAGCCCGTCGACCAGCGTCTGGTCGCCGAACTTCACGCCGTTGCGCAATCCGTACGCGTAAAAAACCGCGTTCGACATCGACTCCTGACCCCCCGCCACCACTGCGCTCGCATCGCCCGCGCGAATCGCCTGCGCCGCGAGCATCACGGCCTTGAGCCCCGATCCGCACACCATGTTGACGGTGAGCGCCGGCGCGGTGCCCGGAATCCCCGCCGCGATCGCCGCCTGGCGGGCGGGCGCCTGTCCGACCCCGCCCTGCAGCACATTCCCCATGATCACGTCGTCGATCGCGCCGACGTCGATCCCTGCGCGCGCGATCGCCGCGCGGATCGCCGCCGCGCCGAGCTCGGGTGCGCGGAGCGGCGCGAGCCCACCAAGGAAGCGACCGACGGGGGTGCGGGCAGCCGAAACGATTACCGGAGTGCGGTCCGAGCCTTCCATTCAGTGATCCGCGAGGGGGTGAAGCGTGCCGGCTTGTGCCGGCCGCCCCGAAAACTATACCCCGTTCTCGGGCGGTTGTAGTGCGCCAGCCGGTTGCAGCGCGCGCGTTGCGATCTCGGCGGTCAACCGCTCGATGAGCGCGTCCACCGAAATGATCTCCTGCTTCTTCTCGGATCCGCGAAAGCGCAGCGCCACCATCCCCGCATCGGCCTCGCGCTTCCCGATGATCGCCATGTACGGCACCTTCATCTTCGACGCCGCCTTGATGCGCTCGCGGTAGTCCTCGCGATTCTCCGCGTCATAGCCCACGCGAATCCCAGCCGCCTCCAGCTTCCGCGCGAGCTCCCCCGCCGCCTCGGCGACATCCGGCGTGATCGGGATGACCGAGATCTGCTCAGGCGCGAGCCAGAGCGGAAAGGCACCCGCATAATGCTCGATCAACCCACCGACGAAGCGCTCCATCGAGCCGACGAGCACGCGATGCAGCATCACGGGTCGATGCGTCGCGTTGTCCGCGCCGATGTACTCGAGCTTGAAGCGCTCGGGGAGATTGAAGTCGAGCTGCACCGTCGGTCCCTGCCACTTCCGGCCGATCGCATCGATGAGCTTGAAGTCGAGCTTCGGTCCGTAGAACGCGCCGCCGCCCTCGTCGATCGTGAACGCCTGCCCTCGCGCGGTGAGCACATCGGAGAGCGACTTGATGGCGCGATCCCACACCTCGGGGGTGCCGAGCGCATTCTCGGGACGCGTCGCCAGCTCGATGGTGTACGGATAGCCGAAGACCGCGAGCATTTCGTGCACGAGATCCAGGAGGCGCACGATCTCCGACGGCACCTGCTCCGGTGTACAGAACACATGCGCATCATCCTGTGTGAAGCCGCGCACGCGCAGCATCCCGTGCAGCACCCCACTCCGCTCGTAGCGATACACCGTCCCGAACTCGGCGAAGCGCAGCGGCAGATCGCGGTACGAGCGCTGGTGCGACTGGTAAATGCAGATGTGTCCCGGGCAGTTCATCGGCTTGGGGCGATAGTTCTGGCCATCGACATCGATTGGCCCGAACATGTTCTCGGCGAACGTCTGCAGATGCCCCGAGATCTCGAACAGCTTCTCGTTCATGATGTGCGGCGTGTAGACGATGTCGTAGCCGTGACGGAGGATGAGCTCGCGCTCGAAGTCCTCGATCATGCGGCGCACGACGCCGCCGCGCGGATGCCAGAGGATCAGCCCCGCGCCGATGCGCGCGTCAGTCGAGTAGAGATCGAGCTCGCGGCCGAGCATACGATGATCGCGGCGCTTGGCCTCCTCGATGCGGTGGAGGTAGGCGGCGAGATCTTCCTTGTTCCACCACGCGGTGCCGTAGATGCGCTGCAGCATCTGGCGATGCTCATCGCCGCGCCAGTACGCGCCCGCGGTGTGCAGCAGCTTGAAGTGCTTGATGCGCGACGTATCGGGGACGTGCGGTCCGCGGCAGAGATCGATGAACGGGCCATCGGTGTACGTCGAAATGACTTCGTCCTCGCCGAGCTCGGAGAGGCGCTCGAGCTTGAGCGGATCGTCGACGAACTTTGCCTCGGCGCCCTTGCGGTCGACCTCTTCGCGCACGAACGGGAACTTCTCGTTCGCGGCGCGGCGCATCTCGTCCTCGAGCTTCGTCAGATCTTCCGGCGTGAACGGCTCGGCGACCTCGAAGTCATAGTAGAAGCCATTCTCGATCGACGGACCGAATCCGATCGCGGCCTTCGGGTGTAGCCGTCGCACGGCCGTCGCAAGGAGATGCGCGGTGGAGTGGCGAAGCACATCGAGGGAGCGCTGATCCTTTTCGGTGAGCACCTTGAACGAACCGCTCGCGCGCAGCGGCGTGACGAGATCCTGCACCGCGCCGTTCAGCTCGACGGCGACGGCTGCGCGCAGGAGCCCCGCGCCGATCGAGGCGACGACATCGCGCGGCAGCGTACCGTACGCGACGGTGCGCGCTGAGCCATCGGGGAGGGTGAGCGTGAGCTCGTCGGTAGGGCGGTCGATCATCGTGTGTATGGGTCCTGCGATGGTGGATCCCGAAGCGTTTGCGGGTGTCGAGCACGGCTTTGCATGGCCTTCTTCTTGCACCCGCACACGGCTCGACTGCTGCCAAGTTATCCTTACGTTCGTACCTCCGCCACAGGGTTGGCTATGAAGCGGATTCGCTTACATGACGACGAGCCATCGATTGGCAGCATCGCTGCCGGCGTCACGCTCGGTGCACTCGCGGGATTCATCGTCGGTGTCGTCGTCGCACAAAAGGTCGGCGGCTTGGCGGGACTGTCGTCGAGGATCCGGGAACGATTCGACACGCTGATGCATCGCGGCGACGGCGCGGAGACGCACGCTGATGAGGATTTCGAGGGCGACGATTCGGACGAGTACGACGACGATGACGACGAGGACTTCGACGCCGGGGCGGCAGGCGACTCCGCACTCGAAGAGGGCGTGCTGCGCGCCTTCCGACGCGACGCGGTGCTGAGCGAGCGCGCGATCGACATTGGCGCGATCGGCGAAGGGATCATCGAGCTTTCGGGATGGGTGGAGACGCACGAGGAGTCCGAGCATGCGATGGCGGTCACTCGCACGGTGCCAGGCATCGTGACGGTGGTAAGCCGGCTGTTCATCGGCGCCGATGAGCAGGACGTATCGGATCTCGATGAAGATGAGCTGGACGAGGGCGCGCCGATCCCGGGCGGTGTGTGGGAAGGGCAGCGCGTGGGCACGGGGCGTCGCCGCCAGGGAAATTCAGGGGAGATGGATCGGCACGCCGACCCAAAGCCCGTGCTCGAGGGGAAGTGGCTCGATGAGGAGCACGCGATCGACGAGGCGGCGGGGCCGATCGAGGGGATCGCCGAGCGGCGGCGTGGACGCAAGGGGAAAAGCACGGACAAGCCTGCGAGCACGAATGGCGACGATTCCGGAGTGCCGTCGCCGAGCTGAAGTCGCGCTGATCGGACATCAAGCAACGTATTCGAACGGGCCGCCAACGCGGCCCGTTCGTCATCCGGTTAGTTTTTTCGCATGACTGAACCGCTCGCGCCGCAATTCGACTTCGCCTCGGTCGAACGGGAGATTTACGCGCGCTGGATGGACGCCGATCTCTTCATCGCGCGTGCGGAGAATTCCGTCCGCACCGGCGGCTCGCGAGAACCATTCACGATCGTGATTCCGCCGCCCAACGTGACGGCGGTGCTGCACATGGGTCACGGGCTCAACAACACCGTGCAGGATGTGCTCGTGCGCTGGCGACGGATGGCGCAGGACGAGACGCTCTGGGTTCCTGGTACCGATCACGCCGGCATTGCGACGCAGAACGTCGTCGAGCGCCTCATCGCCAAAGAAGGCAACTCGCGCTTCGATCTCGGTCGCGCAGCGTTTATCGAGCGCGTGACGGAGTTCGTCACCGAGACCGGCGGCGTGATCCTCGAGCAGCTGCGCGCGATCGGCAGCTCGTGCGACTGGTCGCGCACCGCGTACACCTTCTCGCCCGAGCTCTCGCGCGCCGTGCGCGAGGCGTTCGTGCGGCTGCACGAGGAAGGGCTCGTCTACCGCGGCTATCGCGTGATCCACTGGTGCCCGCGCTGTCTCACATCGCTGAGCGACGAGGAGGCCGAGCCGCGTGAGACACATGGCAAGCTGTACTCCGTGCGGTACGACGCGGCCGATGGCTCGGGGCGCTCGATCACCGTCGCGACCACGCGCCCCGAGACGATCCCCGGCGACGTCGCCGTCGCGGTGAATCCCGCGGACGAGCGCTACCGCGATCTCGTCGGGACGACGGTGATGCTGCCGCTCATCGGGATCGCGGTCCCGGTGATTGCGGATGACTATGTCGACGCCGCATTCGGAACGGGCGCGCTCAAGATCACGCCGGGGCACGACACGAACGACTTCGAGGTCGGCCGCCGTCACAGGCTGCCGATCCCCGTGATCATCGACGAGGTCGGCACCGTGCGCGAAGTGGCGGACGCCGAGGGGCGCGTGCCGGAGGCGCTGAAGGGGCTGGACCGCTTCGAGGCGCGCGAGAAGATCGCGGAGATGCTGCATGACGCGGGCGCACTGGTGAAGACGGAGGTGCACCAGAACAACGTGCGCCACTGCTATCGCTGCGAAACGGTGATCGAGCCGCGGCTCTCGGATCAGTGGTTCGTGAAGATGGAGAGCCTCGCGGCGCCGGCGCTCGCGGCGGTGCGCGATCGCACCATTCGCATCCTCCCCGAGCGGTGGGAGGCGGTGTACATCAACTGGCTCGAGGGAATCCGCGACTGGAACATCTCGCGGCAGCTGTGGTGGGGCCATCGCATTCCGGTGTGGTACTGCGACGCGTGCGGCGGCGAGCCGATCGTGAGCCGCAGCGATGTCATCGCGTGCCCGACGTGCCACGGAGCGGTGCGCCAGGACGAGGATGTGCTCGACACCTGGTTCTCGTCGTGGCTCTGGCCGCTCTCCACGCTCGGCTGGCCGGACGAAAAGTATCTTGATTTCAAGGCATTTTATCCGACGGACATGCTCGTCACCGCGCCCGAGATTCTCTTTTTCTGGGTCGCGCGAATGATCATGGCCGGCTACCACTTCGTCGGGCGCGCGCCGTTCACGACCGTGTATCTCACCGGCACCGTGCGCGACATGAACCACGTGAAGATGTCCAAGTCGCTCGGCAACGGCATCGATCCGCTCGATGTCGTCGGGCGCTACGGTGCGGACGCGCTGCGCTACACGGTGGTCGCGGGGCTCGGACTCGGCGCGGACGTGATGCTCGATCCGACGAATCTCGACCAGTCGTTCGCGGTTGGGCGCAACTTCGTGACGAAGCTGTGGAACATCGGGCGCTTTCTATTAATGAATGTGGGCGATGGGGAGGTCATGTCGCTCGCGGACATCGCGCCGGAGCGACTGACGCGCGCCGACGAGTGGATTCTCGACCGCCTCGATGCGGCGATCCGCGAAGCCAATGCGTCGCTCGGGCCGGCGCGGCAGAATGCGAGTGGCAAGTGGAGCGAGCGCGAGCTCACCCAGGGGCTTCGGCTCAGCGAGTACGTCGAGAGCGCGCGCCGCTACGTGTGGAACGAGCTTGCGGACTGGTACGTCGAGGCCGCGAAGAATCGCGTGAGCACCGAGGGGCCTGACCGCGACGTCGCGCGCGCGGTGCTCGTGCACGTGTTCGATCAGGCGCTGCGGCTGCTGCATCCGGTGGTGCCGTTCGTCACGGAGGCGCTGTGGCAGCGGCTCCCCGCGCGCGCCAGCGGTGAGTATCTCGCGCGCGCCGCGTGGCCGGTCGTTGGCGCGCCGCGCGCGCGCGCATCGCACTTCGAGCTCGCCCGCGCAGCGGTGAGCGCGATCCGCCAGATCCGCGCGGACTACAACGTCACTCCCGGAAAGCTCGTCGATGCGATCCTCATCGGGCGCGACGAGCGCGCTCGCACCGTGCTGGGCGAGGAGAGGGCGGTCATCGGCCGTCTCGCACGCGCGACCATCGCGTCGAGGGTCGATGCGCCCGACGGTGCCGCCGCGCACGCGCTTCTCCCCGATGGCTCGGAGGTGGTCGTGCTCCTCGCCGGCCTCGTCGATCTCGAGAAGGAGTGCACGCGCGTGAGCACCGACCTCGCGCAGCTCGAGAAACAGCTCGGTGCTCTCGAGCAGCGACTCGCGAACGAGAGCTTCGTGTCGCGTGCGAAGCCGGAGATCGTCGAGGCCGAGCGAAGGAAGCTCGAGGAGTGGACGATTCGTCGCGAGCAGCTCGCGAGCAAGAAGAGGACGTTGTGCGGCGCCTAGTGCTGCTCGCGGCACTCACGGTGCTCGGGGCCTGCGCGCAACAGGGGTTCCCGCCGGGCGGGCCGCCGGACAAGATTCCGCCGAAGCTGCTCACGACCAAGCCCGATACGAACGAGCGCAATGTGTCGGCGAAGGAAGTCGACTTTCAGTACGACGAGGTGCTCACCGAGCGCCCCGCGGGGGCGACATCGCTCGAGGGACTCGTACTCATCTCGCCGCGCGATGGCGCTCCGCGCGTGGGCTGGCATCGCACGCGCATCTCGGTACGCGGGCACAAGGACTGGAAGGCGAACACCACGTACGTCATAACGGTGCTCCCCGGCATCGCCGACCTGCGAGGCAATGCGGACAAGCAGGGCTACGAGCTCGTGTTCTCGACCGGTCCCGAGATCGCCAGTCAAAAGATCTCGGGCACCGTCTTCGACTGGCCTGCGGGACACCCCGCGCCGCTCGCCATCGTCGAGGCGGTGTCGCATCCCGACAGCACCGTATACATCGCACGCGCGGATTCGATCGGTCACTTCGTGATCCCGCACATGCCGCCGGGCTCGTTCACGGTGTTCGGCTGGGTAGACGCGAACAACAATCACGACCGCGATCCGCACGAGCTCCAGGATTCCGCGCAGGTCACGCTCAAGGACACCGCAAGCGTGGAGCTGCTCGCCTTCATCCACGATTCGATCGGCCCACACATCGTCACCGTCGAGGTGCGCGACTCGCTCACCGTGCACGCCACCTTCGACAAGCCCGTCGACCCGAATCAGAAGTTCGACAGCACGACCATCATCCTGCGCGCCGCCGATTCGTCGGTGGTGGCGACGAAGGCGATCGTCTCCGCGCGCGAGATCGACAAGCGGCGCGCCGACTCGACGGCGAAGGCCGACTCGATTCGTGCGCGCACCGATACGGCCTTCCGCCGGCAGTATCTCGCCCAGCATCGCGTTCCGACGGACACCATACAGCGGAACTCGATGCGGCGCGCTGCCACGCTCGCAGCGCTGTTGCCGAGCAAGCCGATCCCGGTGACCGACCTTCTCATCACGGTGAGCGCGCCGCTCAAGCCGGGGGCGCAGTACAAGCTCGAGTCGCACGACATTCACAACCTCATGGGCATCGCCGCCAACTCGATCCGGTCGTTCGATGTGCCCAAGCCTGCACCGCCGCCACCGCCGCCAAAGAACGGCGTGCCGCCCGCGCGCGGCTCGCGTGCGAGCGTCCCTGCGGCACGAGCCGACAGCGCG
>JALYSW010000001.1 GCA_030854615.1 Gemmatimonadota bacterium | reverse complement strand
CGCCACCAGGGCCGCCGCGTCCGGCGCCGCCGCCACCGCCGCCAGGAGCACGATCGCCGCCCGAAGGTGCGGGCGCGTCGCCCGCCGAACCGATCACTGGACTCTCAGCCATGTTAAAACTCCAATCCGCCCTCGCGGGCACCGTCGGCCACCGCTTTCACGCGGCCGTGATACTGGTAGCCGGCGCGATCGAAGACGACGCGGGTGATTCCCGCTGCCTTCGCACGCTCCGCCAGCGCCTTCCCCACCGCGGCCGCCCGCTCCGCCTTCTTCCCCTCGCCCACCGTCAGATCGCTGACCGTGAGGATGGTGCGGTTCGCCTGGTCGTCCACGATCTGGGCATAGATGTGCTTGAGCGAGCGCTTCACGACGAGGCGCGGACGCTCCTCCGTTCCCTCGACCTTCTTGCGCACGCGCAGATGCCGGCGAAAGCGCTTCTCGGCGCGCGTCTTCGGCTTATGAATGGCTTTCATTTACTTGCCCCCCGCCTTGCCGGCCTTGCGACGTACCTGCTCGCCGGCGTACTTGATGCCCTTCCCCTTGTATGGCTCCGGCGGACGGTAGCTCCGAATCTCCGCGGCGACCTGTCCGACCATTTCCTTGTTCGCGCCCTCGATGGTCACCTGCGTCGGCTGCGGAGCCGACAGCTTGATCCCGACGGGAGCCTTGTACTCGATCACGTGCGAGAACCCGAGCGAGAGTTGCAGCCCGTAGGGCCGCACCTCCGCTTTGTAGCCGACGCCGATGATCTCGAGCTGCTTCGAGAACCCCGTCGTGACGCCCTCGACCATGTTGGCGACGAGCGTGCGCGTCAGGCCGTGCAGCGCCTTGTGCTCGTTCTCGTCGCTCGGCCGTTCGACGATCACTTCGTTGTCCTTCATCGACACCAGCATCGCCCCGGGGAGCGAGCGGCTCAGCTCACCCTTCGGCCCCTTCACCGAGATCTTCGACCCGTCGAGCGTCACCGTGACGCCCTTCGGAATCGTGACCGGCTTCTTTCCGATACGAGACATTGGTAGGCGCTCCTTACCAGACGAGAGCGAGCAGCTCGCCACCGGTGCGCGCCTGCCGCGCCTGCCGGTCGGACATGAGCCCCTGCGACGTGCTGAGAATCGCCATGCCAAGCCCGTTGCGTACGCGCGGGATCTCGGAGACGCCGACGTACTTCCGGAGCCCCGGAGTGGAGACGCGACGGATCTCGCGAATGACGGGCTGCTCTCCGGCGTAGCGCAGATACAGGCGCAACACCTTCCAGCCCTCCGCGGTCTCCACCGTCTTCACATCCCGGATGTAGTTGTTCTCCAGGAGGATTCGGGCGATCTCGACTTTCACTTTCGACGCCGGAATGTCCACGCGACGGTGCTTCGATCCGCAGGCATTGCGGATGCGCGTCAACATGTCGGCGATCGGATCGGTCATGCTCATCGGTGATTCCTGTCTCCCATCGTATCCGCTACAAACGGACGTGTGGGACGATAAAGGTTACGAACGCTTACCAGCTCGCCTTTCGCACGCCCGGGATGAACCCGTTCAGCGAAAGGTCGCGGAAGCAGATACGGCACAGACCGAACTTGCGCAGGAAGGCGCGCGAACGGCCGCAGCGCTGACAGCGATTGTGCTGCCGCACCGCGAACTTCGGCTTCCGCTTGCTCTTCTCGATCATGGCTTTACGGGCCATTTCTCAGTCTCTCGGAAAAAGAAAACGCGATCCCTGACCGTTCATCAGGAGACCATCGCATGGGGCAGCGGTACGATCGGCTTGTCGTCCCCACGGAACGGCATGCCGAGCTCGCGCAGCAGCGCGAACGCCACATCATCGCGGTTGGTGCTGGTGACGAAGGTCAGATCCAGGCCGTGCACCTGGTCGACTTGGTCGTAGTTGATCTCCGGGAAGATCACCTGCTCCTTGAGGCCCAGCGAGTAGTTCCCACGTCCGTCGAACGAGCGCGTGCCCAGCCCGCGGAAGTCGCGGATGCGCGGGATCGTGACCGCGATGAAGCGATCGAGGAACTCCCACATCCGTGCCCCACGCAGCGTGACGCTCGCGCCGATCTCCTGCCCCTGCCGCAGTCCGAAGTTCGAGATGGACTTCTTCGCGCGCGTGCGCACCGGGCGCTGGCCCGCGATGAGCTCGAGCTCCGCGACGATTCCGTCGAGGATCTTCGGCTGCTTCACCGCTTCGCCGGCGCCGACGTTCAGCACGATCTTCGTCAGCTTCGGGATCTCGTGAATGTTCGCCAGCCCGAACTGCTTCTGCAGCTTCGGACGAATCGTCTCGTCATAGTACGTCTTGAGGCGCGGCGCGACGACGGGCAGTCCGACGCCCGTGTGCTCCTTCGGCGCCTCCTGCTGTCTGTCGCCGCCCTTCTTCCTCGAAGCGCCCTTCTCCTTCTTCCATTCCTTGCCTTCCTTTTCCTTGGTCGCCATTGCTCAGTCTCCTCAGCGCTCTGGAACGATCTTGGGGATGGGCTCCCCACTCTTCGCGCTGACGCGCTCCTTCGTTCCATCATCATCCAGCCGCGCGCGCGTGCGCGTCGGCTCGCCCGTCGACGGATCCAGCAGCATCACATTGGAGTGATGAATCGCCGCGGGGAAATCGATGATCCCGCTCTGCTCATCCGCCGTGCGCGCCTTCCGGTGCTTCTTCACCATCGCCACGCCCTCGACGACGATACGCCCCGTCTTCGTGTGCACGCGGATGATCTTCCCTTCCTTCCCCTTGTCGTTCCCGCGCATCACGCGCACGGTGTCACCCTTGACCACCGGCATCTTCACACGCTCGGCGTTCATCGCATGCCGGCGCGCGTTCTTCGACCTCGCGCGCTTCGTTTCGCGGTACTTCAGATCGCGCATGTTATAAGACCTCCGGCGCGAGCGACACGATCTTCATGAACTTCTTTTCGCGCAGCTCGCGCGCGACCGGTCCGAAGATGCGCGTGGCGCGCGGCTCCCCTGCATCGTTGATGATCACGACGGCGTTCTCGTCGAAGCGGATGTAGCTGCCATCCTTCCGGCGCGTTTCCTTGACCGTGCGCACGACGACCGCGCGCGCCACATCCGACTTCTTCACCGTGCCGTTCGGGAGGGCGTCCTTCACGGCCACGATCACCGTATCGCCCAGCCCCGCATAGCGGCGCCTGGTGCCGCCGAGCACGCGGATCACGAGCGCACGCTTGGCGCCCGAATTATCCGCGACCTTGACGACAGATTCCTGTTGAATCATTGATGATCTCCCTTAACGCGCGCGTTCGACGATCTCGACCACACGCCACCGCTTGTCCTTCGACAGCGGCCGGGTCTCCATGATGCGCACGCGATCCCCGGTCTTCGCCGAGTTGTCCTCGTTGTGCGCCTTCAAACGCTTGGTGCGCGTGACCATCTTGCCATACAGCGGATGCGGAAAGCGACGCTCGATCGCCACCACCACCGTCTTCTCCATCTTGTCGCTCACGACGAGGCCGAGTCGCGTCTTCCGCGCCCCACGCTTCGCCGAGCTTCCGGTTGTGCCCGTGTTCACTGACTGTGCCATGTCGCCTCTCACTCCTCGTTAGCGCGCCGCGCGTGTTGGTGTCGCGGCGAGTTGCCGCTGACGAAGAATCGTCTTCAGCCGTGCGACATCCTTGCGGAGTGAGCGCAGGCGAAGCGGATCTTCCAGAGTCTGCGTCGCCCCACGGATGCGAAGCCGAAAACGCTCCTCCGCCAGCTCTGCGATCCTGGTGTCGATCTCGTCGTCGGTCAGCTCACGAATCTCTTCAGCTCGCATCGGTGTGCGCCTCCTCTCGGGCAACGAACTTCGACTTCACTCCGAGCTTCGCTGCCGCGAGTCCCATCGCGCGCTCCGCCGTCTTCCGGTCGATTCCTTCCAGCTCGAACATCACTCGCCCCGGCTTGACCACCGCCACCCAGCTCTCGGGCGAACCCTTTCCCTTTCCCATTCGCGTTTCCGCAGGCTTCTTCGTCACCGGCTTGTCGGGGAAGATGCGAATCCACACCTTGCCGCCGCGCTTGATGTGCCTGGTCAGCGCCACACGTGCGGCCTCGATCTGCCGATTGGTGACCCACCCCGGCTCCAGCGCCTGCAAGCCAAACTGGCCGAACGCTACCGTGGCGCCGCGCGTCGCGATGCCTTTCGTGCGTCCCTTGAACATTTTGCGAAACTTGACGCGCTTTGGACTCAGCATTGTCTCTGTCTCCTCAGGCGCCGGTCGAGTACGTGCTGCCGCGACGGCTCGTGGTATCCTCGCCGCGGAAGATCCACACCTTCACGCCGATCGTGCCGAACGTCGTCTTCGCCGTGCTCGTGGCGTAGT
>JALYSW010000358.1 GCA_030854615.1 Gemmatimonadota bacterium | reverse complement strand
GAGCACGTCGACGTGGAGCGCGACGTAGCGGCCGCGCTCACCCGCGTCGATGAGTGCGAGCTCATCGATGCGCGCGAAGTCGCGCTTCGCATCGGCGAGCGCCCCCGAGCCCGCGTGCACCACGCGCGGTCTGCGGCGGAGCCTGCGTCGAAGGAGCCAGAGCGCGATTGCGAGGACCAGCAGCGCACCGACGATCCACGGCCAGAGCACGGGCGGCGCGAGCATCACGTCGCGCGCGGGTTTGGGGACGCGCCCCGTCGAATCCGCGGGACGCACGCTCTTCACGACGAGCGCGATCGGAGGAACCTCGTAGCGGCCATCGACGCCCCCCGCCGAGACGACGAGGCTGCCGAGCACGACGTGCTGCGCGCCAACGGTCCAGGCGACCAGGCGGTAGGCCGCGGTGCGCTCGACTGCCGTGGTGTCGGAGCTCACCTGCTCGCGGCGTGGATCGACGGCCTCGACCGCGACACCACTGTCCGGCCCGACGGGAAATCCGATCTCGGCACCCTTGGGCGCACGCACTCGGACGCGCACGAGGAAGTGCTCGCCGACGGTGACGGTGTCGGGGGAGACGCTGACGCCCATTTGTACCGGGTTCGCACTCTGCGGCGCACCGATCGAGTCGGGGGCGCGCGATGTCGGCTGCGCGCTCTGTATCAGTGCAAGCGCCGTGATGAGTCGCAGCGCACTCATCGACGCCGCCGGATGCTGCGCCGCCGGAAGAATCGCAGGAGCGGCTCGATGTAGCTGCGATCGGTGCGCACCGCGATCTCATCGATCGCGAGACGGCGCAGCAGCTGCGTGCGCGCGGCGCGCTCGACACGGAGCGCCTCGTCGTATCCCGCGCGCACGCGCCCATCGCTCGTGTTCACTTCGACCGTCGCTCCCGTCTCCGGGTTCGAGAAGCGCGCGAGCCCGATGTCCGGCAGTGAGAGCTCGCGCGGATCCTCAACCGTCACCGCCACCAGATCGTGCCGCTGCGCCAGCAGCTTCAGCGGACGCTCGGCGCCCGGATCCACGAAGTCCGACAGGAGGAAGACGATGGCGCGGTTCGGCAGCATCTTCATCAGATAGTCGATCGCGCCGCCGATGTCGGTCCCCGTCCCCTTCGGCTCCAGCAGCAACAGATCGCGAATGACGCGCATCGCATGTCGGCGCCCCTTTCGCGGCGGCACGACGTGCTCGATGCGATCGGTGAACATCAGCGTGCCGACGCGATCGTTGTTCCGGATCGCGGACATCGCGAGCACCGCCGAGAGCTCGGTGGTGAGCTCACTCTTGAATCGCGACACCGTCCCGAAGCGCTGCGACCCCGAAAGATCCGCAGCGAGCATCACCGTCAGCTCGCGCTCCTCGATGTAGCGCTTCACATAGGGATGCCGCATGCGCGCCGTGACGTTCCAGTCGATCGAGCGCACCTCGTCGCCCGCCTGGTACTCGCGCACCTCGGAGAACTCCATCCCCTGCCCCTTGAACACGGAATGGTACTCGCCGCTGAACACCGTGTTGACGAGTCCGCGCGTGCGCAGCTCGAGCAGCCGGACCTGCCGCAGCATCTCGGGCGAGACCACCGCCCCCATCAGGGTGCCTCGATCGCCGCCAGCACGCGCGTCACGATCGCGTCGCTCGTGACCTCTTCCGCCTCCGCCTCGTAGGTCGTGAGCACGCGATGCCGCAGCACGTCGGGGGCAATCGCCTTCACGTCGTCCGGCGTGACGAAGGCGCGGCCGCGCAGAAACGCATGCGCACGCGCGGCCTGTGCGAGAAAGATCGTCGCGCGCGGGCTGGCGCCGTACTCGATGAGCGGCGCGAGCTCCTTGAGCCCCGCGTCCGCCGGCGAGCGCGTCGCGTGCACGATGTCGACGATGTAGTCCACGATGCGGTCATCGAGGTAGAGCTCCGTGATGCGCTTGCGCGCCTCGAGGATCGCCTGCGGCGACGCTGCATGCTCGATCGGAATCGCCTGCCCGCCCGCCATGCGCCGCATGATCTCCTTCTCCTCCGCGCGCGTCGGATAGCCTACATGCAGCTTGAGCATGAAGCGGTCGACCTGCGCCTCGGGGAGCGCGTACGTCCCCTCCTGCTCGATCGGGTTCTGCGTCGCAAGCACGAGGAACGGCTCCTCGAGCACGTACGTCGTGCTGCCGATCGTCACCTGCTTCTCCTGCATCGCCTCGAGGAGCGCGGCCTGCACCTTCGCCGGCGCGCGGTTGATCTCGTCCGCGAGAATGATGTTCGCGAAGATCGGTCCCTTCTTCGCGCGGAACTCCCCGGTTTGCTGATCGAAGATCTGCGTGCCGAGGACATCGGCGGGAAGGAGATCGGGGGTGAATTGAATGCGCTGGAAGGACGTGTCGATCGTCTCGGCGAGCGTCTTCACCGTGAGCGGCTTCGCGAGACCGGGCACGCCCTCGAGGAGCACGTGGCCGCCGGTGAGCAGCCCAATGAGGAGCCGCTCGACCATGTAGTCCTGTCCGACGACGCGGCGAGCGACCTGTTCGAGGATCGCCTGCACCATGAGCGTATCGGCCGATGCCACCGCGCGCGCCGGAGCGCCTTCGGATCCAGTTGTCATGTTCTAAGTATGACTAGCGCGCAGATTCCGTGAGCGCGGTGATGATCTCGTGCTCGCGATTGGACAGCGGACGCGACTCTCCGCTGGGGAGCGAGCCGAGCTTCACCGGGCCGTAGCGCACGCGAACGAGCCGCTGCACGAAGAGGTCGAGCGCCTGGCAGAAGCGGCGCACCTCGTGATTCTTTCCCTCGGCGATCGTGATCTCGAGCTCCCAGTGCCCCCGCCCGATCGACGTCGCGTTGATGTCGTTCGGGATCACGACGCCATCGTCGAGCTGCACACCGAGCCGCGCGCTACGAACGGCGGCGGCCGCGTCGCCGCGGACCGTCGCGATGTACGTGCGCTCGATCTCGCCGCTCGGATGCGTCAGCGCGTTCGCGCCAATGCCGTCGGTGGTGAAGAGGAGCACGCCCTCGGTGAGATAGTCGAGGCGTCCGACGTAGGTGAGCCCCGGAATCTTCGGGAGCAGATCGAATACCGTCTCGCGGCCCTCGGGATCCGTCTTCGTTGTGAGCACGCCCGGTGGCTTGTTGAGCACGAGCCACTGCTCGATGCGCGGCGGCTTCACGATCGTGCCATCGACCGCGATCTTGTCGCGATTCGGATCGACGACCTGGCCGAGCTGCGCGAGCGCGCCATTGACGGTCACGCGGCCAGCGGAGACGAGGTTCTCCGACTTCCGGCGCGAGGCGACTCCCGCGCGTGCCAGCGCGCGCTGAATGCGCATGGTGGTGTCGGCCATCAGAGTGCGCGAGGTTGCGCGCGCAGCGCCACCGCGAGCTCGTCGGCGCGAGGAAGCTCGCCGAGGTGCCGCAGCGCGAATTGCTCGAGGAACACCGGCGTCGTGCCGTAGAGCAGCGGACGCCCAATTCCCTCGGCGCGGCCGACGACATCGATGAGCCCACGCTCGAGCAGCGTGCGCAACATCCCGCCGACCGCGACGCCGCGGATCTCCTCGATCTCCGCTCGGCCGATTGGCTGGCGATAGGCGACGATCGCGAGCGTCTCGAGCGCGGCAGCGGAGAGTCGCGCGGGACGCGTCGCAAGCTGCGCACGCTCGATCGTTTCGGTGTACTCGGGACGCGTCAGGATCTGCCAGCCGCCGCCAAGCTCGACGAGCTCGATGCCGTGCCCTTCGGTGTCGTAGCGCTCGCGCATCTCGGTGAGCGCGCCGGTCAGCTCGTCCGCAGACGCGGTCGGGTCGAGCGCTGCGAGCTCGCTCGCGGCAAGAGGACGTCCGCTCGCGAAGAGCGCGGCCTCAAGCAGCTTCGCTAGCGGCGTCACGCAGGATCTCCACATTCGCAAAGGGACGCAACTGTACGAGCCGGAGCTCGCTGCGGCGGGCGAGCTCGAGCAGTGCGAGCAGCGCGGAAAGGACCTGCCATGGTGCCGCATCGGCGGCGACGACGTCGCGCCACCATGCATGACCGCGGCGCGCGAGCACGGAGAGGATCGTCGCGATCGCGCCGTCGACGTCGAGCGCGCGCGAGATGACCTCGTGCATGAGCGGCTCGCGCGAAATGCGAAGGACGCGGTCGACGGCCGCGAGCAGCTCGGGGAGCGAGAGCACCAGCGGCGCGAGCGGCGCCGCGACGGGAGTCGGGAGATACCCGCGCGAGAATCTGTCGCGGCGGTCGTCGCCGCGATGCTGCAGGATGTCGACGACCTCGCGCATCTGCTGATACTCGAGCAGCCGGCGCACGAGCTCGGCGCGGGGATCGTCCCACTCCTCATCGTCGCCGCGGCGCGGGAGCAGCATCTGCACCTTGATGCGGAGCAGCGAGGCCGCCATCTCGAGATACTCGGCGGCCTCGCCGAGTCCGAGCGAGTGGATACGGAGGAGGAACTGCTCGCAGATGCGCGCGATGGGGATATCGACGATCTCGACCTGCTCCTCACGGATGAGGGTCAGCAGGAGATCGAGCGGCCCCGAGAAGTGCTCGAGCTCGACGACGAATGGCGCGGCGCCGGAGTCGAGCGGCGCGAGCGTCGTGCTCAACTGATCCCGAGCGCGAACGGAAGCACCGGATGCATAAGCACATCAAACATGATGCGCACGGGCGAGAGAAGAACGGTCATCACGTTGCCGCCGAAATAGAGCAGACCCACGAGAATCAGAATTCCGAAGCGACCGAGGTTGCGGTAGGGCGCCGCGAGCGCAGGGGGAAGGAAATGCACGAGCACGTGCGATCCGTCGAGGGGCGGAATCGGAAGCAGATTGAAGAATACGAGAAGTGAGTTGTAGAACACACTGATGCGGAGCATCGTCTGCAACACGCCGAACACCGGTGCGGCGCCCTCGGGGAGCGCGTGCCCCACGATGCCGGCGAGGAGGAACAGCACCGCCGAGGCGACGGCCAGCAGGAAGTTCATCGTGACGCCGGCAAGCGACACGATGATGTCACCGCGCTTGTAGTTGCGGAAATTCGACGGATTCACGGGACACGGCTTGGCGCCGCCCAATGCGATCCCGCCGTGCGAACCGACGAGCATGACGACCGGCAGGATGATCGTCATGAAGGGATCGATGTGCTTGATCGGGTTGAAGGTCAGCCGGCCCAGATCGTAGGCGGTAGTGTCCCCCTGCTTTAGCGCAGCGTACGCATGCGCCCACTCGTGCGCGACGAGCGCGAAGAGCAGCACCGGGAGGGTGAGCAGGATGTTCGTCAGCGTGCTTTGATCCAAGGCGACGCGAGGGGTCCGGAGTGGGAGAGCGGAGGGGCGTCGGCGCGTAAGGTAGCGGGGCCGTCCAAGCGTGTCAAAGTTGTGTGGCGCCTTGACATAAGCGCTCGCTCACGCCTACTTTTCGGGTTCCAATCGAGCCCACTGTTCATACGCATCTGGAGAGTTCTGTGCCGAATATCGCCTCCGCGAAAAAGAACATGCGGAAGTCCCGCGCCGCCGCCATTCGCAACCGCGCCCAGCGCTCT
>JALYSW010000354.1 GCA_030854615.1 Gemmatimonadota bacterium | reverse complement strand
CAAATATCCGTTGGTTGTCCGTTGCCGTTTTCCGTTATTTGTCGCTTTTAAATCGCAGTACTACCCGCTACTTGTCGAACGATGGACTAGCGCAACAGCGAGAGCCCCAGCGAGAAGACGTGGTCGCCGTTGTCCGGGTTGATGAACATCTCGCCGCTGATGAAGCCGAGCGTCAGCCGTGCGCCGATGTTGCTGTCGAAACGGCCCAGGCTTCCGACGCCCGTGCTTGCGAGCATCTCGCGCACCGTGATGATCGGGGTGCCGAGGAACGGCACACGGATCGTCTGGATCGGGAAGTTGTAGAGTCCCTCGAGGAACACCAGCTGATCGCCGCCACGGATCAGCAGCGGGAAGGTCGGCAGCGTTCCGCTGCCGCCGAGATACGCGAACCGCTGCAGCGGCGCGGTGTCGCCCGCCGTCAGCACCATGTGCGTGTGGAAGACGAAGGTCTGCGTTCCCCACTTCGTGACGAACGTCGGGAAGGCGGCGCGCGCGAAGAGCGTGGTCTGCGTGAAATGCTCGTTGGTAGGCGCATCGAGCACCACCTCGACATCGGCTCCCGCATTGAAGGCGACATTCTCGCGCTGCCAGCTGCCGCGCGCGCCGAAGAGCGCGCTCGAGAGATCGCCGCGCTCCACGCCAGGATTCGGGCGCATCATGTGCAGCGTGTCGTTACGGTTGAAGAGGCTCCACGGGCCGCCGCCGCGCACCGACCAGTCGTCCTCGGTGCGCCCACCGGCATTGATCTGCAGATCGCCCTGCGCGAAGAGCCACTCGCGCGTGACCTTCGCCTCGTAGCGTGCCGAGCGCCAATAGTTCCGATAGTCACTGCCGACGCCAAGCGTCGAGATGGAGTTGCCGAGATCGGACTGGATCCAGCGATCGTTCGAGAGCGTGGTGTGTCCGGCGAACGCCGTCGCACTCCAGCCGGGCGCGAGCTTCGCGCTCACCTTGGCCGAGAGGTCGTAGGCGCCGAGATTCGAGCGATAGGTGAGCGTCGGGTCGATGACGAGACGCCTATCGCCGAGTGTGATACGCGGAGCCCAGGGCACCGCGAGGCCGTCGACACGGTCGTACAGCGGGATGCGGAAGCCATAGAGTCCCGGGAGCCCGAAGGTCGGAATGGTGTCCGCTGGGGGCGGAGGAAGCCGATACACGAGCTCGAGGCCGGTAGCGGTGCGCGCCGTGTCGAAGTGCACATCGCGGAAGGAGAGCTTCTCACCGCCGACCGTTGCCTGCTTGGAATCGTAGACGCCCCCGCCGATCGCCACCGCGCGCCCGTCGATCTTCGCGCCGGGCTGCAGAAAGAGATCGCCGTTGATCACGACGACATCTCCGTGCACCGTACTCGCGACCGTCGCGTCGGAGTTGAGCACCACGACCGTCGTGTCGAAAACGGAATCGCGGAAGAATCGCGTGTTGTACTCCTCGTGGCGCATGATGTACCGGTGCGCCAGCGTTTCTTCGACGATCTGCTCGGCGACGGTCGGACCCGGCGCACGGATGCGGAGCGAATCCTGTGCGGCGGCGGCAGTTGCGAACGACACCGTACCCGCGAGTACCAGTGTCACGACTACGAGTGTCTTCACGCGCCCGCCGACGTGGCCGCAGACAATGTGTCGGACGCCATGGCGAGGAAGTTCTGCAGGA
Organism: Gemmatimonadota bacterium; assembly: GCA_030854615.1. Taxonomy (GTDB): domain Bacteria; phylum Gemmatimonadota; class Gemmatimonadetes; order Gemmatimonadales; family Gemmatimonadaceae; genus FEN-1250. The sequence continues at coordinate 1,325 of JALYSW010000354.1, read as the reverse complement.
TGCGCTTCCCTTGCTGCGTGAGCACTGACTCCGGATGGAACTGTACCCCCCACACGGGATGCTCGGCGTGGCGCATGGCCTGGATCTCGTCGGGGCGGTCGCTCGTGACCGCGAGAATTTCGAGCGCCGCCGGGAGCGATTTGCGCTCGACGATGAGCGAATGGTAGCGCATCACCTCGAGCGGATCGGGGAGTCCGTCGAAGAGCCCCGTGCCGTCGTGGGTGATGCGAGACGTCTTGCCGTGCATCACGCGATCCGCGCGGATCACCTTGCCGCCATACGCCTCACCGATCGCCTGGTGTCCCAGGCAGACGCCCAGGATCGGGATCTCACGTCCCCACCGCCTCACCACGGCCACGGTGATCCCCGCTTCGGATGGCGTGCAGGGGCCCGGCGAGAGCACGATGGCCGTTGGTCGCAGGGCTCCGATGTCCTCGACGGTGATCGCGTCGTTGCGATGCACCACGGGCTCCTCGCCCAGCTCGCCGAGATACTGAACCAGGTTGTACGTGAAGGAGTCGTAGTTGTCTATGACGAGGAGCATGGGCGTGGCGAATGGGAGAGCTGGCAGACTGGCGCTAAAGGGCGCGGGCGTCGACGGGGGAGCGAGCGACGTCAAGCTCGCGGATGATACTGCTTGTGAACCGAACGGAGAAATTCCCGATCGAGGTGCGTGTAGATCTGCGTAGTCGCAATACTGGCGTGACCTAGCATTTCCTGGACCGCCCGGAGATCGGCCCCACCTTCGAGGAGATGCGTGGCGAAGGAGTGACGAAGGGTGTGCGGCGTAACGTGCTTCTCGATCCCCGCGATCGTGACGTATTTGCGGAGGATCTTCCACGCGCCCATTCGTGACAGCGGTGCGCCCCGGGCGTTCAGAAAGAGGGCGCCCTTCCCTCCGCCGCGCTCGAGCTTCGGCCTCAGCTCGCGCTGGTACACGGCGACGGCCGCGATCGCACGGCGGCCGATCGGCACGAGGCGCTCCTTGCTTCCCTTGCCGAAGACGCGCACGAGCCCCTCGTCGAGCAACGCATCTTTCACTCCAAGCGTGATCCATTCGGAGACGCGCAGGCCGGCGCCGTAGGCGAGCTCGAGGAGGGCGCGATCGCGAAAGGCGAGCGGCTCGTCGAGCGATGGCGCCGCGAGCAGCTTGTCGACGTCGGCGACGGTGAGGACATCGGGGAGCGTGAGCCACCGCTTCGGCGTCTCGAGGCGCTCGGTCGGATCCTTCACGACCTCGCCCTCGCCGATCAGAAAACGATAGTACGTGCGCATCGCCGAGATGTTGCGGCGGATCGACGACGGCGCCAGGCCGACATCCTTGA
>JALYSW010000339.1 GCA_030854615.1 Gemmatimonadota bacterium | reverse complement strand
GCCCGATCGCCGTGAGCATCGCGCGCGCCTTGTTTTCGGTCTCCTCCCACTCGTTCGCGGGGATCGAGTCCGCCACGATCCCCGCGCCCGCCTGGATCGACGCGACGCCGTCCGCGATCACACACGTGCGGATCGTGATTGCGAGATCCATCCGCCGGTCGCCCGCCGCGATGTAGCCGATAGCGCCCGCGTACGGGCCACGGCGCTCGGGCTCGAGTTCGTCGATGATCTGCATTGCGCGCACCTTGGGCGCCCCCGTCATCGTGCCCGCGGGGAAGGTCGCGCGGAAGACATCGATGGCCGAGGCATCGTCCTGCAGCTGCCCCTCTACCTGACTGACGATGTGGAAGACGTGGCTGTAGCGCTCCACGACCATGAGGTCGGTGACCTCGACCGTTCCGTACTTCGCGATGCGCCCAACGTCGTTGCGTCCGAGGTCGACCAGCATCACGTGCTCGGCGCGTTCCTTCTCATCGACGAGGAGCTCGGCCGCGAGGCGCTCGTCGTCTTCGGGAGTGAGGCCGCGCGGACGCGTGCCGGCAATCGGGCGCACGGTGACGCGTCCGCCCGCGACGCGCACGAGAAGCTCGGGAGAGCTGCCGACGAGCTCGAGCCCATCGAGCACGAGGTGGTACATGTACGGCGACGGATTCAGCGCGCGCAGTGCGCGGTAGAGCGCGGCGGGGTCGAAGTCGAGCGGCACCTGAATGCGGCGCGCGAGCAGCGCCTGGAAGCAATCGCCGGCGAAGATGTATTCGCGGATGCGCTCGACATCCTGCTCGAACTTCGCGCGCGAGTACGCGAAGGTGCCCGTAGCGGGCGGTGCGCCCTTGTCGAGATCGAGCGGAGGAAGGCTCCCGGGCGCGCGCAGTCGCGCGATCGTGGCATCGATGTCGAGCAGCGCGGCGTCGTGCAGGCGATGGAGCTCGGCCTCGCTCGCGCCCGCGCGCACCGGCACGCCGACCACGACGCGCGCCTGCGAGCGCAGCGCGTCGATGATCACGAGCGCATTCGTGAACACGAAGAGCGCGTCGGGCGCGGCGATCCCGCGCGGAGGAGCGTGTGGGAGATGCTCGATGTGGCGCGCGATGTCGTACGAGAAGAAGCCGACGGCGCCGCTCCAGAAAGCGCCGAGCTCTGGCACGTCGACGGGCTCGTGCTCCGCGACGAGACGCTGCAAATCAACCAGCGGATCCGCGGGCGTTCGCGCGCCGTGCCATCCGAGCTCCGGCGTCCAGTCTTCGGCGACACCGTCGGTGAGGCGCCACGCGCCGCGCGGCTCGGTGCCCATGAAGGTGTAGCGCGCCCACGTCTCGCCACCTGCGGGCGCAGACTCGAGCAGAAAGGCGAATGGTCCGCGCCGGAGTTTCGCGAATGCGGAGACCGGCGTCTCGCCATCGAGCAGGCAATCGCGCCAGACCGGGACGAGCCCTCCGCGCACCGCGAGCGCCTTGAAGCGATCGTACGTCGTCATCGCGTAAGCATCGCCACGCGTTCGACTTCACACGCTTGTCGCGCGTGAGACGTACCATGACATTTTCCAATCATGAGCAGAGTCCTCGCGGTGATACGGGCCGCGTGCTGGGTTGCGCTGTGCTGCGCGCTCGCGCAGCCGGTGCATGCGCAGGCGTGGAACGACGCGCGCGCGAGTGAGCTGGTGGAGCGTGCGACCGAGCGCCGCGCGCAACAGCTGGCCGACACCGCGCTGCGTGACTATCACGCGACGGCGCACGGCTACCTCACCTTCCTCGCGCAGGTCGGCGAAAACTACCCCGATCCTCCAAAGGTCGTGCGCTCCGACGAGCTCGCGCTGGAAGTGTACTGGCGGGCGCCCAATCTCAGCAAGCAGCGCATCATCGGCCGGCGCGACACGCTCGCGCTCCCTACCAACATCGCGTACCACCAGGACCACCTTGGGATCGTCCAAAACAACTTCCCGAACATCATCCGCCTTGGCGACGGCGACGAGGTGCGCGACGTGCCGCATCCGCTGTCAGGCGAAGGGATGAACGACTACGACTTCGCGATCGTGGACTCACTGAGCATTCGTCTGCCGGATCATGCGGTGCAGGTCTACGAGCTCCGTGTTCGTCCGAAAGACGTGTCGCAGCCGCGTCTGGTCGGTGCGCTCTACATCGATCGTGCGTCCGGCGACGTCGTGCGCATGGCGTTCACCTTCACCCGACCGGCGTATCTCGACAAGGAGCTCGAAGACATCTCGATCGTGCTCGAGAATGCGCTCGTGCAGGGGCGCTTCTGGCTTCCGCTGCATCAGGAGGTCGAGATCCGCCGCACGGGGAGGTGGCTCGACTTCCCGGCGCGGGGGATCATCCGCGGACGCTGGGAGATCTCGGACTACCAGACGAATGGGGGGCTGCCGCTGGCGCTCTTCTCGGGGCCGGAGATCACGAGCGCGCCACCGCGGGAGCTCGCGCAGCATCAATGGCATGGCCGCATTCTCGATTCGCTTCCGGCGGATGTCCGCGCCGCGAGCGACGACGACGTGCGGAAGGTGCAGGAAGAGGCGCGCGCTCTCGTGCAGCAGCAGTCGCTGGCTCGCTCCGCGGGCGCCTCGCTGTCCGCTCGGAAAGCATCGGACTTCGTGCGCGTGAATCGCGTCGAAGGACTCGCACTCGGCGCTGGCGCGAGCGTGCGTGCGGGCGCGGGGATCGTGGCATCGCTACGCGGGCGCTACGGCATCTCCGACCAGGAGCTCAAGGGGCGATTCGGCATTGGTCTTCTGCGCGGCGGGGGATCGGGACTCGAGCTCTTTGCCGTTCGCGACTATCGGGATGTGGGCGATGTTGCCGAGCGGTCGACGGTGGTGAACAGTCTGGCATCGCAGGAGTTCGGCAGCGATGCGACGGATCCCTACGATGTCCGTGGCGCGGGGATCGCCGCGGAGCTCGGCGTGCACGCAGGGCTCCGGTGGAGAGTCGAAGGTGCATGGGAGCGCCAGGGCTCGCTGCGCGTGCATGCGACGCCGGCGTGGGGGAGATACGAGCCGACGATTCCTGCTCGCGCGCTCGACGAGGAGCGCTTCACGCTCGGCTTCATCAGACAGCCGTCGGTGAGGTTCGGCGGCTTCGAGACTCGATTCTCCGGTCAGCTTCGCGCAGGCTTCACGCAGGCGCGCGGCGCGGATGAAGACGACAGCCAGTTCGCGCGCGCGATGTTCACCGCGCATGGCGAGCGCGCGCTGGGCAGCGGGCGACTCGTGCTCGAGAGTACCGTAGCGGGGCTCCTCGCGCCGCCGAACGCGCCGGCGCAGGAGCTCGTGTACCTCGGCGGCGACGTCACCGGCCCCGGGTACGGCTACCATCAGTTCGCGGGGCGCGAGGGTGGCAGCGCGCGCATCGAATGGCGTACGCGCGTCCCGTTCTTCGGATTATCACTTGGTCCGTACGGTCACGCTCCTGCGAGCGCGACACTCGCGCCCTTCGCGACGGTGCTCTACTCCGCCGATTCCCTTGCTTTCGCGCGCATGCCGGCGGGATGGTATCCGTCGGTGGGAATCGGCGCGCTCGTGCTCTTCGACATCATCCGCGTCGATGTCGCGCGCGGACTTCGGCGCGGACGGTGGACGTTCTCACTCGACGTGACCCGCGACTTGTGGCCTATTTTATAGCTCAGCTCGGGCCGCCGCCGCATGCGGTGACGATCGTCTGCGCGTCCTTCTTCGCCGCATCCGACGCCGGTTCCTGCGTCGGCGTCGTACCGCGTCGCGTCTGATAGTGGGATGTCGTTCCCGCGCGCACATCGATCTTCGTGCTTCCCTTGTCGGCTTTCGTCGTCGCCGAGATCACGTCGAAGCGCCGGAACTCGTCGACGTAGCGCACGTCACTCGTGTCGTTGCGGGTCGCCTCGATGCCGCGCTTATGGTCGACCACGCGAACATCGTAGCCGAGCGTCTTCGCCTGCTCGGCCATGCAGTTCACCGTGACGGCGACCGTCTGATCGGAGACGCCGGTGACGGTGGGCCACGTCGACTTGAAGCCGCCGCACGCCGCGAGCAGCACGATGCCGGAGAGTGAGAAGAGAGCGGAGAGCGTACGGATCATGTTGTGCTCGATATTGAAGGAAGACATGAACGGCGCATTTCTGCCACCGGGCTGCTGGGGAAGAAGGTAATGCCCAACGGTCACTTGAACAGGATCGCCGCCTCGACGTTGCGCAGCGTCACGCTGCTGACGGCGGGCCCGAACGAGCCATCGCGGTGCAGGGGGCGCATGGGAGCCGGACGCGGCACGACGATGCCGGTGGAATCGGCATAAATTTGTGGCCGCCAGTCGACCTGCGGGCGAATCACGACGTACGCGTGATCGAAATCGCGGGCGTAGATCCTGTATTTCTGTCCGGCCGCGTCCGTTCCGCTTGCGATCGAGTGCCGCTTCTCGCGTGGATGCCCAACGTCCGCCTCGACCGCGGCCATCCACACGGTGTCCGGGCGCACGTTCCACATGTTCTGCTGATCGAGCGAGAGGCGCGAGGGATCGGCCGGCACGGCCATGTAATAGCTCGCCAGCTGTACGATCTGACCGCGCTCGAGTTGCGACGAATACATCCCGTTGCCAAACGACTTGAAGTTCGCGCTTCGCGGCCGCACCCAGTCGGTGTACGTCCAGAGCGTGACGAACTCCGTGTAGACCCCCTGCGCAAGGAGGTTGTCGATCTGCGTCCATCTCGTCGCTAGGCCGTCGTTGAATGGAAAGTTCGTGCGCTCGAGATGCACGCCGCCTCCGGCAACGACGATTGCGGAATCCGCGGGCGTCCAGTACTCGCCGATGTTGATGAGCAGGAAGCGCGGCTTGATCGCCTCGTGCGCCTTCGCGATGAGCTCCGTCTCCGACGCCATGTACGCCGCCGACGTCGCAAACTCGTCGGTCGGCTTCGATACGCCGCTCATGCCGCCGCCGAACTCGTCGAGGAAGACGCCATCTTCGTTCTGCGCAACGCGCCGCAAGCGGTCGATCTGGTATGCTCGCTGTCCGGCATCACCGGGGTTGATCGCGTAGCGCATGGAATCCCAGATCTTCACCTGCACGCGATGCGCGGCGTCGTGTCCGCCACGATGGAGGAAGGCGTTCTCGATGTCGAATTGCCGATGCGATGCGTACCACTGTTGCATGTCCGTGAAGTAGCCGCTGGCAATGTTGTCGCTCGATCCCTTCTGTCCCGGCATCTGCACCGTGAACTGCAGCGCGTAGGGGAAGTGGAGAATCGTCGGATCCACCGCCTTCCAAAGGTCACGTGGGCCGCTCATTACGCCATCGAGGCGCGCGCCAAGAAAGTCGATGGTGGCGCGCTGGTCCGACGGTGAGGCGTAGCGCGAATAGAAGTCGGTGTAGAAGAGGCTGATGTGCGAGAAGTGTGGCGAGCGCGCCGCGCGCTTCCCGCTTGCGCGCGCAGGTTGAAAGCGCGGCGCGGACGCGACGGCTTCGACTCGCTGGGGAGTGGGCGTGGGGGCGGCCCGTTGCGCGGTCGTCGATTGCGCGGGAGCCACCGTCGTTTGAGGAGCCGGCACCGCAAGCGTGCGCGAAGCGCCCGCACTGCCGTCACCCGCGCGGAAGACGCTCACTCGCGTGCTGGCAAATGCGTTTCCGATGCGCGCGCTGATTCCTGCGACACCTGGCGCGCGCGCGGTGACGAACCCGTTCCTGTCGACGCGCGCGATCGACGCGTTGTCGCTGGACCAGAGCACGGTGACCGGCGTCTCCTGCGACGACACCACCACCAGTGCCCGCAGCGTCGTCGTATCGCCGACCGCGAGATCCACCGATCCTCGCGACATCGACAGCTGCAGCGTCTCCTGCGCGTTGCCGCGGCGGCACGCGACGCATGCGATGAGTGCGAGCAGCGCCGCGGCGCGCCAACGCATCACGCTCACGCGGAGCTCAGGGCGCGTTCTGTCGTTCGCGGGACGTCGCGAGGCAATCGTTCTGCGTTGGCGCGATCGGCTTTACGCGCACGCTCTTCGCGGGAATGCCCACGTACACATGGTGCGGGCGCACGTCGCGCGTCGCGACGGCCATCGCGCCAACCATCGAGTCGCAGCCGACGTGCACGCCCGCGAGGATCGTCGCGTGATACGTCACGCGGACGCCGTCCTCCAGCTGTGTCTGCGCGGAGGTCACGTCGCGCTGGTCGACGATGCTGTGCGTGTGCGAATAGATGTTCGCATAGTCCGAGATCGACACCGTGTTCCCCAGAATGATCCCGCCGCGATCGTCGAGAAGGACGTTCCGGTGTACGACCACGTCGTCACCGACCTCCATGTTGTACCCGAAGGAGAACTCGACGTTCTGAAATGCCTTGAAGCGCTCTCCGCAGCGCTTGAAGATCAACTGCGCGAGCATCCGGCGAAGGCGCACTCCCGCCTCTACGTTCTGCCCGCCCATCACCGTGCGATCGAAGCTGTACCAGAGCCAGAGCAGCGGCTTCACGCGCTGGAACTTCTCGTCGTCACACTCGGCGTAGTACTCGGGCTCGAGCGTCACGCTGCGCGGATCGAGCGCCATGAGCGAGGCGCGCGTCGCGAGGGGGAGCGTGGCGTCGTTCACCGCCGTCTCCCACGAATCCGAATAGGCGGGAAAGGTGAGCGCGCACAGCGTGCGCCGGCAGATCTCCGCGCGGTCCGCGTTCGGAGCGGACAGCTCGTGACGGAGCTGCTCGACCCAGGCATCGATCACCGGGAGCCCGGACTGCGTCGGAAGCTTGCGGAGCGGATAGATGGCCATGGACGGCTAGTGAGTTGATGGTGGCCCGAACGACGGTCACTCCAAAGCTACCAGCGAAATCGCCCGCTTACACCTCGGAGCCGGCCGCCTCTTCGGGAGCGTCGCCGGGCGCCGATTCCACGATAGTCGCCGCTCGCCAGGATGGCTCGCCAACCAGCTCCACTACCGCCTCGGCCAGCTCATCGCGCCCCACCTTGGCCACGGTGCTGAACGGAATCACCTGCGCTTCCTCGAGTCCCAGCGCGCTCGTCAGCGAGATGATCCGCTGCTTGAGCTCCGTGGTGCGCAGCTTGTCGATCTTCGTCAGCACCACCACCGTCGGCGCACCGATCTCCGCAAGAAACTCCAGCATTAGCAGATCATCCGGCGTGGGCGGATGACGCGAGTCGATGAGCTGTACCACACCGCGCAACGGCGCGCTGATGCGCAGATATCCCTCGATGAGCGGACGCCATTGCTCGCGCGTCGTCTTCGCGACACGAGCGAAGCCATACCCCGGAAGATCCGCGAGCACGAACTGATGGTTTACGCGAAAGAAGTTGATCTCACGCGTCTTCCCCGGCGTCTTGCTGACGCGCGCAAGCGCCTTGCGACGCACGAGCGCGTTCAGCAGCGATGACTTTCCGACGTTCGATCGACCGCTGAACGCGACCTCGGGAAGGGTGAGATCGGGCGGGCGCCACCCGGTGGGCGAGGCCATCCCACCGAGGAACTCGATGTCGCGGATGACTAACGGGTCGTGGGCCTTCGCCACTTCGCTCAATGCGCGACCATCGCCGCGATCTCCACCTGCGCCACCGCGCTCGCGGGACGAAGCGCGTGCGCCAGCACCTCGTCCATCGTCGACACCGGGTGGAAGAGCAGCCCCTCGCGAATGTCCTCGGGGATCTCCTCGATCTCGCGCGCGTTCCCCTCCGGGATGATGATGTGCGTGATCCCCGCGCGCCTCGCCGCGACGAGCTTCTCCTTCAGCCCGCCGATCGGCAGCACGCGACCCCGCAGCGTGATCTCCCCCGTCATCGCGGTGTCCCCGCGCACCGGCGCACCGGTGAGCGCGCTGACTACTGCTGTCGCGATCGCGATTCCCGCACTCGGCCCGTCCTTCGGCGTCGCCCCTGCCGGCAGATGCACGTGGATGTCGCGCGTCTTCGGGAATTCCGGATCGATGCCGAGGACGCTCGCGCGCGAGCGCGCGTACGTCATTGCGGCGTTCGCCGATTCCTTGAGCACGTCGCCGAGCGTGCCGGTGAGCTGCAGCCGTCCGCGTCCACGCACGACCGCGACCTCGATCTCGAGGAGGTCGCCCCCCACCGAGGTGTAGGCCAGTCCCGTCGCGACGCCGACCTTGTCGTCCAGCGTCTGCTCCTCCGCTTCGTACGGCGGAACGCCGAGCAGCTCCTTGAGATCCGCAACGCCTACGTGCTGCGCCTCGGGGATCACCTGCTTCGCGGCCGCCGCGCGCCGCGCGAGCTTCCGCGCGATGCGCGCGATCCGCCGTTCGAGATCGCGCACGCCAGCCTCGCGCGTATACAGCCGCGTTACCGCAGGGATCACGTCCGCATCGATCGACACCAGCTTTGGGTCCAGCCCGTGCGCCGCGAGCTGTCGCGGCACGAGAAATTGCCGCGCGATCGCGTGCTTCTCGTGGTCGACGTAGCCGGGGAGACGAATGATCTCCATCCGGTCGCGCAGCGGCTCAGGAATGTTCGCCAGCGAGTTTGCCGTCGTGACGAAGAGCACCTGCGAGAGATCGTAGTCGACCTCGAGATAGTGATCGTTGAAGGCCGCGTTTTGCTCGGGGTCGAGCACCTCGAGCAGCGCGCTCGACGGATCACCGCGCCAGTCCTGCCCCATCTTGTCGACCTCGTCCAGCAAGATCACCGGATTCACGACGCCGGCGCGGCGCATCGCCTGAATCACGCGCCCCGGCAGCGAGCCGATGTACGTACGGCGATGACCGCGAATCTCCGCCTCGTCCCGGACGCCGCCGAGCGACATGCGCACGAAGGTGCGGCCGAGGGCGCGCGCGATGGAGCGGCCGAGCGACGTCTTGCCGACGCCGGGGGCGCCGACGAGGCAGAGGATCGGCCCCTCGAGCTTTCCGACGAGTGCGAGCACCGCGATGTAATCGAGGATGCGGTCCTTCACATCGGTGAGCCCGAAGTGATCCTCGTCGAGCACCGCCTGCGCGCGTACGACGTCGACGACGTCGTCGCTGCGTTCGGTCCACGGCAGCGCGACGATCCAGTCGAGATAGTTGCGCGCGACCGTCGATTCCGGCGAGAGCGGCGCGGTGCGGCGCAGCTTCCGCATTTCACGATCGGCGCGCTCGCGCACTGCCGGCGGCAGCTCCTTCTTTTCGAGCGCGGTCGCGAGCTCCTCGAAGCCGTCGCCCTCATCCTGCCCGAGCTCACGGTGGATCGCCTTGAGCTGCTCCTGCAAATAGAACTCGCGCTGATTCTGGAAGAGCGAGCCGCGCACTTCTCCCTCGATCTTGCGCTCCAGGCGCAGGATCTCGATCTCGGAGGTGAGCGTATCCATGAGCTGCGCGAAGAGCGAGCTGATGCTCGCGGATTGCAAATACTCCTGCCGCTGGTCGAGGCGCACGAGCATGTGCGCGGCGATCGCGAACGCCTGCTTCTCCCGCGCCTCGGTTCCCTGCACGAGCGCGACCACCTCGGCCGGCAGCCTCCGATGCAGCGCGACGTATTCCTCGAAGAGCGTGACGACGCGGCGCGCCATCGCCCGATCGTCGGCGTCGCCGGATGGCTCGTCGAATACGAAGGGAGTGATGACCGCGCGCAGTACCTTCTCGGTTGGTGCGTAGCGGGTCACCTTCGCGCGCGCGACACCTTCGATGAGCACCTTCGTCGTGCCATTGGGGAGACGGGCGATCTGCAGCACGCGTCCGGCGACGCCCACGCGAAAGAGATCGCCGGCCGCGGGATCCTGCGTATCCGCGGTCCGCTGTGCGACCAGGAAAATCCAGCGGTCCGCGGCAAGCGCCTCCTCCACCGCCACCAGCGATGCCGCGCGCCCGACGAGGAGCGGCATCACCATGTACGGGAAGATCACGACGTCGCGAAGCGGGAGCACCGGCAGGCGCTCATCGAGCTCGAAGCTTTCTTCGTCGCGGGTCAGGGTGATCGGCACCCTTGCAATATAGCCCGTAGAAGGCAATGCACGCCCCCCGCGTACGGATGGATACATTTTCGCGCGCCTGCATGCATGTTTCCGAATGCGTCATGGACGAGGGTCGGCCGGCCTTCACCGCATGGTCGTGTCCTCGTTCCTGAAGGTGTGCATGCACCGACTCGTTGCAATGCTCATGGTTCTCGCAGCATCGCGCGCCGCTGCCCAGTCGAATTCGCGGCCCTGTCCCGCCGGTGCCGCGCTCACCGCGAGCGTGCCGCACGCCGCCGATGCCACGCCCGGAATGTCGATGGCGATGTCGGCCTCGGCGGTTCAGGTCGACAGTGTGCGTCACGAGATCCGCATCGTCGCGGGTCCGTTTCGCATCGCGCCCATGGCGCACGAATCGGACGACATGATGATGATGGATACGCCGGTGCTGCGCGTCGCGTGGCCGGTGAGCGGATGGGTGCGCGGCTACAGTGTGCAGCTCTGCGACGGCAATGCCGTCGGCGGCAAGGCGCTCGCGCAGGGGATGGTGCACCACGTCGGCCTCGCGAACTACAGCCGCCGAGAGCTGCTCTACCCGATGGTCGAGCGCCTCATGGCGGTGGGAAAGGAGACGCCTCGCGTCTCGCTCCCCGGCAACGTCGGCGTACCGCTCGCGAGCGGCGATACGCTCGGGCTGTACTCCGCCTTCCACGATGTGAATGGCCAGACCGTTGACCGTGCGTACGTCATCGTCACGCTCCCATGGATTCCCGCGGGACATGCGAATCCGATCGTCGTCATGCCGTTCTTCGCCGACGTGAACTGCGTGATCGGCGGGACCTCCGCGTGGGACCTTCGCCCGGGCCGTTCCGAGAAGAGCGCCGAGTTCACGATGCCGCTGGGTGGCGCGCTCCTCGCGCTGGGGGGGCACGTGCACGACTACGCGCGTTCGGTGCGGCTCGAGGACGCGGAGAATGGGAAGGTGCTCGTGAAGCTCGACACGAAGCTCACGGAAGACGGCCATCTCATCGCGCTTGGCAAGCGCGTCTTCGGCTTCCACGAGGAAGGGCTGGCGCTCCTCGCGCATCACCGGTATCGCGTCGTGGCCGTTTACTACAATCCGACGGGGCACACGCTGAAGCAGGGCGGGATGGCGTCGATGGCGGGAGCGTTCATGCCGGACGATGTCGCAGAGTGGCCAAAGCTGGATCCGACGAGTCTCGATGTGCAGCGCGACATCGCGAGCGTCGGCGCGCACGACATGGTACAGTAGCGCCGGCTCGCGGCACCGGATGGAAAACGGGGACGCCGATTCGGCGTCCCCGTTTTCTCTTGAATTCACGATAAGTGAATCAGGCTTCCTTCTTCTGTCGTTTCGGCGAGATCTCCAGAAGCGGCGGTGTGCCATTGAGCACGCACGACTCCGTGATCTTGACCTCGGTGATGTCGTCGCGGCTCGGGAGGTCGAACATGACGTCGGTCATGAGCTCCTCGAGAATTGCGCGAAGGCCGCGAGCCCCCGTGCCGCGCTTGAGCGCGCGCTGGGCGACGCCGCGGAGTGCCGCTTCGTCGAACGTGATCTTCACCTCTTCGAGCTCGAACAGCTTCGTGTACTGCTTCGTGAGCGCGTTCTTCGGCTCCTTGAGGATGCGCACGAGCGAGTCCGCGTCGAGCGCCTCGAGGGCGACGGTGACGGGTAGCCGGCCCACCAGCTCCGGGATGAGCCCGTAGCGCAGGAGATCATCCGGCTCGACGTCGGCGAACGGGTTCTTCGCCAGATCCGTCGCCTTGCCGTTCGCCAGCTCTTCCTTGGTGAAGCCGATTTGCCGACGACCCGTGCGTGCCTCGATGATCTTCTCGAGACCGTCGAAGGCTCCGCCGCAGATGAAGAGGATGTCCTTCGTGTTGATCTGGATGTATTCCTGCTGCGGGTGCTTGCGGCCGCCCTGCGGCGGAACCGAGGCGACGGTGCCCTCGAGGATCTTGAGGAGCGCCTGCTGCACGCCTTCGCCGGACACATCGCGCGTGATGCTCGGGTTCTCGCTCTTGCGCGCGATCTTGTCGATCTCGTCGATGTAGACGATCCCGCGCTCGCACTCGGCGACGTTGAACTCGCCCGCCTGGAGCAGTCGCACGAGAATGTTCTCGACGTCTTCGCCGACGTAGCCCGCTTCGGTGAGCGTCGTCGCGTCCGCGATCGTGAAGGGGACATCGAGGATGCGCGCGAGCGTCTGGGCCAGCAGTGTCTTGCCCACACCGGTGGGGCCCATGAGCAGGATGTTCGACTTGTCGAGCTCGACGTCGTCGTCACGACCGGTCGTGCAGTTGATGCGCTTGTAATGATTGTAGACGGCGACTGCGAGCGCCTTCTTCGCGCGCTCCTGCCCGATCACGTACTGGTCCAGCACATCCTTGATCTCTTGCGGAGTGGGGACCTGCGTGATCGCCTCCGCGACCTCTCTCTCCTCATCCTCCGCGAGAATCTCGTTGCAGAGGGAGATGCACTCATTGCAGATGTAGACCGAAGGACCCGAGATGAACTTCCGCACGGAGTCCTTGGACTTGCCGCAGAAAGAACAACGCAGGTGTTTATCGTGACTCATGGGCATCCGCTGAAGCGAGGGGGAGCGGGTGTTCGAGCGCCGTGGCAAGAGCTTGGCGCGGGGGAGGCGCTATTAGTTAACACGCCTCCCGCGAGCCGGTCAATCCACTTGACAGCCTTGTGAATCATTTCACAAGACAGCCTTCTTCTCCGTGGCTACAAGTGCGCGTTCCTGTGCGATCACCGCGTCGATGATCCCGTATTCCTTCGCTTCCTCCGCACTCATGAAGCGGTCCCGATCGATGTCACGCTCGATCTGCTCCACTGCGCGGCCCGTGTGCTTCGCCATCAACTCGTTCATCTTCGCGCGCAGATACAGAATCTCGCGCGCCTGAATCTCGATGTCGGCCGCGGTGCCCTGCGCGCCGCCGGACGGCTGGTGGATCATGATGCGCGCGTGCGGAAGGGCCATGCGCTTGCCCGGACCGCCTGCCGCGAGCAGGAACGCGCCCATACTCGCTGCCATTCCCATGCAGATCGTGCGGATCGGCGCGTTCAGGAACTGCATCGTGTCGTAGATCGCCATCCCCGCACTCACGCTGCCGCCCGGGGAGTTGATGTAGATGTTGATGTCGCGCTCGGGGTTGTCCGCATCGAGGAAGAGCAGCTGGGCAATGATGATGTTGGCCACATCATCGTTGATCGGCGTGCCGAGGAAAATGATGCGGTCCATGAGGAGCCGCGAGAAGATGTCGTACGTGCGCTCGCCGCGGCTGGACCGCTCGATCACGTACGGGGGATAGATGGACATCTGCGTTTCCCGTTCTTTGAGAAAAGGGTGCGTCGTTCCGGAATACTCCGAAGCTACGCGTGCTCTATCAGGTTCTTCTCACTCAGCCAGGCGAACACCTTATCCTCGGTGATGCTCCGCTCGAGCTCCTTGAGTCGCCCAGCCTTCTGCAGCGATGCGTAGACCTGTCCGGGCTCTGCGCCGCGCTTCGCCGCCACGTCCGCGACACGCTCATCGATGTCTGCTTCCGTTGCCGCAAGTCCTTCGCGTGCGGCCAGCGTCTCGATCACGAGATCGCGACGAACCTGCCGCACGGCCATGGGACGAAACTCGGAAGCAAACTTCTCTCGCTCCAAGTCGGGAATCTGATACGCCTCGCCGTACGACTGCACCAGCTGATTGACCCAACTCGGCGGCACGTCGAACGGGTTGGCCGCGAGGAGCTCATCGATGAGCTTCTGACGCACCTCCGAATCCGCTTCGTGTTCCGCGTGTTTCGACAAATCCTCGCGCACGGTGCTGTGGAGCGCGTCGAGCGAGTCGAAGTCGCCGACTTCGCGCGCGAACGCGTCGTCGAGATCAGGGAGCGACCTGCGCTTCACGTCCGTAACAGTGACGCGCACCTTCTTCGTTTTGCCACGCTGCGCTTCGTCGGGGAAGTCCTCAGGCCACTTCACGGGGCGCTCCGTCGACTCACCCGGTGTCGTTTCCATGATGAGCTCCTCGATTCCCGGAATCGCCTGGCCGCCGCCGAGAACGAGGCGATACTCCTTGCCCTCGGGCATGGAGCCGTCGTCTTCGGCCGTCGCGAGCTGCACGACGACCTGATCACCCGGCAGTGCGCGCTCGGCCACCGGCGCCCACGTCGCCCGCTGATCGCGTAGCGTGTCGACCTGTTCCCGAAGCTGCTCGTCGCTCACCGGCCTGGCGGTGCGCGTGACCTTGAACCCCGACGTGTGCGGGAGCTCGATCGACGGGCGGATCTCGAGGTGCAGCTGAAATGTCAGCGGCTGTCCATCCTCGGCTTTGAGATCATGGATGTGCGGCTGCGTCGCGAGGTCGAGCTTCTCGCGATCGATCACCTCCTTGAACGCGGCCTGCACGAGCCCTTCGATGGCTTCCTGACGAATGGCCGCGGCGAACTTCTTCCGCACCATCCCTGCGGGCGCCTTGCCGGGGCGAAAGCCGGGGAGGCGCACCTGGCTCGCGTAGCGCTTGGCTGCACGGTCCTCCGCCTCCTCGATTTCGGGGAGCGGAACGGACACTTCGAGGAGGCGCTCGAGCCCCTCGGTCTTGACTGGCGTGATGTCTATCTGCATCGGGGAAAGCTAACTCGTTCCCACACGCGCTAGTGCCGTGCCTCGGCCCGTTCGTGCGCCAGCGACCACCCCTGGTGGATGGTCTCCATCACGGAGTCCGGGCGGGTGAGCTGGATCATGTGCCCCGCGCGGGGGAGGACGACGAGATGCGAGTGGTGCACCTGGTTGTGCAGCCGGTACGCGTGACGCGAGGGCGACGCGACGCGATCGCCGTCGCCGGCGACGATGACGAGCGGCATCTCGAGATCCGCGTAGCGCGTGACGAGCCCCGCGGCTGAGCGGAGTGCGGCGGTGTTGCGCGAGAGGCGGCGACGCTCGCTGGGACGGCGGATCGCGGAGGCCTCGCGCAGCGGCACGAGCGTGTCGGCGAAGGGGACCGGCTCAGGAGCGAACCTCGCGCGGAGCGCGGCGTCGTGCGCGGGGCGGCCGACCATCGGCGCGACGAGTGAGCCGATGCGGCTGACGACGCGAATGTGCGGGTCGGTCGAACGGATCGTCGTGTCCGCGTAGCAAAGCGGGTTGATGAGGACGAGCCCGGAGAAGTCCGACGGATAGCGGAGGGCGAGGGCGAGTGCCGCGATGGCGCTCCACGAGTGCGCGACGAGCAGCGGCTGCTCGACGCCGAGCTCGCGGAGGGCGAGGCGGATGACGCGCGCCTGCGCGTCGAGGCTCGTGTCGTAGCGGGCGCGGTCGCTGCCGCCGCATCCGGGTCGGTCGATGAGGAGCGCGCGAAAGTCGTACTCGACGCGCGCGAGGAGGGGCGCCATGAAGTCGGAGGCGTCGCCGTCGTCGCCCAGCAAGACGACGACGGGGCGTCCTTCGCCGTGGTCGATCACGTGCAGCGTGCTGCCTTCGATTTTGACATGATGTCGGTCGATATCGACGACCGCGTGCCGAGCAGCGAGCCGTCGCGTGCGGGCACGGAGCGCGATGATGGCGGCGCTCCCCGCGATGACGATTACGAGCCCCAATATCCAAGTCGCCACAGACTCCTCCCCGGAAGAGGCAGAGCGCTACGGTGTAAGGGGATACGGTACGTGTAATGAGATGCTACGTCAACAGCGAGTTTCCGGGATCGATGACTGAGTCATCTAATTCGGCGTTGCCCAGCGGGGGAGTGTAATAGGGTGAGAGGGTATATAAGTGGAGACGGGCCGGGGGTATAAATCCGTTCGCCGTCTCAAGGCGTAGGAGAGCGCAGGCTCTCTAGAGCCACCCGGCTGCGCGGTACCACTCCAGTGTCGACCGGATGCCGTCGCGCAGCATGACCTTCGGCTCGTAGCCGAGCTCCGTGCGCGCGTGTGTGATGTCGAAGGCGCGGCTCTTCGTGAAGAACGCGACACGCCGGCGATAGATCGGCGGCTCGATGTTGAGAGGCTCGCAAATCGCCTCGCAGACCGCGCCCGCGGCGTAGAAGGGCCACACCGGCAGATGGAAGCCGAGTGGCTTCACCCCTGCCTCTTCGGCGATGAGATTCACGAGCGAGTTGAGCGACATGAACTCATCGCTGCCGATGATATAGGTGCCGCCAACGGCCGATGGCGATTCGCCGGCCATGCGCACGCCTTCGACGAGATCGTCGATGTGCACCATGCTGAAGAGCGCATCGCCTTTTCCGAGAATCGGGAAGCGGCGGTGAGCGACGCCCTTGAACATCTTGAGGAGTCTGCGGTCGCGCGGGCCGTACATCGGCGCGGGGCGGACGACGGTGAGCGGAACGCCGAGCCGCTCTGCGGTGGCGACGGCCCGCTGCTCTCCTTCGAGCTTGGTGCGCTGATAGATATCGCCGGGGCTGAAGGGCGACTGCTCGTTCGCGGGCGGATGCTCGATGTCGCCGTGCACGCCGACGGTGCTGAGGTGAACGACGCGTCCGACGCCGGCGCCCGCTGCCGCGATGATGAGTCGCGACGGCCCTTCGACGTTGACGATGCGGAACTCTTCGTCCGGAAGCCCGATCTGACGAAAGATCGAAGCGAAGTGATAGACGGTGGTGACGTCACGCAGCGCACGGGTGAGCGAGGCCGAGTCCTTCATGTTGCCGACGGCGACCTCGACGCCCGCGAGCTCGAGGGCGCGGGCGTGCGAGCGGTCGCGCACGAGCGCGCGCACACGATAGCCGCCACCAACCAACGCGCGCAGCATCGCCGACCCGGCGAACCCGGTGGCGCCCGTAACGAGGACGCGTCCGTGCTGATCGCCGGAGGGGCCGGGAAGGCCGTACAAGTCTCCCGGTGCGTCGTAGGGTCGCGTCAACGTGCTGGCCATGTGCAGGGTGTCCAATCGGCTAGTATACGGCATGTGCATGGTAGACGCCCGAAGACCGCGAGGCGTATCGCCTTCGCACGATGATTCGTCCTCGAGGACAGTCGTCGTATAGTACCTGGCCATCTTTGTGCCGTTCCCACGAAAGCGCAGCGCGTGACGACCGAATCCCCCAAAAATTCTGGCACGCTTCGCACCACCCTGCACACGGTGGTGCGCGTGCTGCTCGTCGGTATCGCTGCGTACGCGCTATGGCGGTGGGTGGATTGGGCGCGGGTGTGGCGCGCGCTGCGCTCGATGTCGCCGGTGGCGCTCCTGATCGCGGCCGCGCTCGCATCGGCGGATCGGGTGCTGATGGGCTTCAAATGGCGGCAGCTCGTCCGCGCGACGGGGGCTCGCTCCGGCTACGCGACGCGACGAACATCTACTATCAGACGTGCTTCACCGATCTGGTCTTCCCGAACGTGGTCGCCTCCGAGGGGCTCAGGGTCTACGTCGGACGCCGGCTCGGGATACCACTGGCGCTCCTGCTCGGCTCGATGACGATCGAGCGGATGGTCGCGGCCGCGGTGGCGATCGTGCTGGCGGGCCATGCACGTCGAGGGACGAGGGCTGGGCGAGGGCGCGGCGGTGGTGATGTTCGCGCGACTCGGGATTCAGAAGGATGCGGCGGTGGCGCTGACCTTTGCACACTACGCCTTGTGGCTGCTCGCGTCGCTGTCGGGGGCGTATTTGCTGTTTCGGAGCGGGGTGAAGTTCCGGGATCTGACTAACAGCTCGAACGTGGGGGTTGCTGGTGACTTCGCGCGCGGTCGCGTTCTCAACGGAGGAGATTTATGATCACCATCCGCCAGCTGATATGTGCGTCGCTTGCTCTGTGCGCGAGCTCACTCTCGTCCGTCGACGCGCAGTCGCTCACGATCACCGGTCGCGTCGTAGACTCGAACGAGCAGCCGATCATTCGAGCGATCGTGTATCTGAATCCGTCGAAGGTAGCGGCAATGACCCGGGACGACGGTCGGTACGAGATGCTCGTTCCGGACTCGATCGTTCGTTCGCAGACGGTGCCGCTCGTCGCCTTCAAGGGCGGTCGCGAGATGAAGACGGTGATGGTCGTGCTCGCAGGCCACTTGATCGTGCACGATTTCATCCTTCCGCTGGACACGCTGCGGAGGAAGAAATACGGGACGGCGCTGTCCCCCGATCTGTTGATGCGTAGTCCGGGCTATGCGCTCACAATCTCGGGACGCACCGTAAACAGCGAAGGCAATGCCGTAGACGGCGTTCAGGTTTCGGTCGACGGGCTCAACGTCGGCGGACAAAGCGACTCACTGGGCAACTATTCAATACTCATTCGGCAACCTCGCGGTCAGAGCACCATCATCCAGGCTCGCTTGATGGGATTTAGCAGGGTCACTGATACGGTGACTCTCGTTGGAAGTGCGATCCACCGGGATTTTGCAATGCTCGAGCAACTTTACGACTGGACGCAGACCGCTGCGGAAGTGCTCGAGTGGAAGCGCGGCATCGATCGCGCCGCCGGGCTCACGGATCTGGCGAACGGCCCTCACCGATCGGGAGATCGTGAGATTCGCATCTGGACAATCGGCGGAATTGCTTCGCCGTATTTTTATCGCCTGCTGAATCGGAAGGGAAAGGTGACAGGAGAGGTTGTCTTTGCGTATCCGCCAGATGGCAGCAACGAGGCTGAACATGCCAAACCGCGAGGCGGCCTTCCGATAAAGAGCTGCACAAACTCCACACTGGACGTGGGCACCGTATGCATGGCACGATTCGCAACGGCACCGCCTTGGACGAGCCTCTGGGAGAGGCTCGATAGTCTGGATATCTGGCACATCGCGGACGAAGGTACGCTGGGCCTCCGCGCGTCGATCGTTATGGACGGGGCGTCCACCGTCGCGGAGCTATGGGACGGACATTCGTATCGCGCGTGGTCCTATCATCCAGGCGTGCACGATAGTTTGCCCGGGCGCGCCAAGGTCACCGTCATCACGAACCTCCTCTACGATATCAATGCTCAGATGACGCCTTGATGACCCGAGCCTTTTGACAACCTACTGAAATCGAATCTGATATTGGCGCATTCGTGGCTCGATCGTAGCTTCGTTGCCATGGAGCGCGCCAATACAAAATAACTTTCGTCGACGCTTCCTCTCGATGCTCGGCGTAGCGGCGATCTGGCGTCCCCTTTTGAGCGAAGGTGCATTTCTGCAAGACAGCTCTTCAGCAAAGTGTCTTTGAATACCCCGGCCTCCCGCGGCGTTCGCGTGCGCACGATCACCGCCGGCGTCGCGATGGATCGCATCGATGATCGTGCTGCGGTGGAGCGTGCACTCGCGCTCCTGGCTCGTGCGAAAGCGCGCTTCGAATTCGAGGACTACGAGGTGCAGACGACGCGAATCACGATGCCGCCGGTCATCGCATCGCTTGATGCGAAGGCGCGCAACGCCGCGCTGGCCGCCATCGCGGACATCGACGCGCTTGTCTCGTCCCAGGGCGCGGTGTGCAGTCTCGGACCCGTGCTCATCGCGGATCGTGCGGACGATGGTCTTGCCGGGTGGTCGGCAGAGATGGTGAAGGCGACGAAGAGCACGTCGTTCAGCGTGATGGTCGCGTCGCCAGCGGGCGGCGTGCACGCGCACGCAGCGCGCGTCGCGGCCGAGGTGATGCGCGCGGTGTCGGGGGCGGTGGCGAACGGGAAGGGGAGCTTCCGCTTTGCCGCGGCCGCGAACATTCCCGCAGGCACGCCGTTCTTCCCCGTCGGCTGGCATGAGGGAACGAGCTCGATCGCGATAGGGCTCGAGTCCGCGGAGCTGGTTCGCGACGCATTCTCTGACGCCATGGATCTCGAGGAGGGACGCCGTCGGCTCGCCGAGCGCATGACTGCCGAGCTTCAGAGCGTCGAGAAGATCGCATCCGCGATCGCGAAGGTCGAGAATGTGCGATACGGAGGCATCGATCCGTCACCGGCGCCGATGGGCGCAGTGAGCATCGGTGCCGCGCTCGAGACATTGAGCCACGTGCCGTTCGGCGACGCGGGGACGCTGCGTGCGTGCGCGGTCGTCACCGAGGTGCTCAAGAGCATCCCGGTGCAGCAGTGCGGTTACGCGGGACTGATGCTTCCGGTGCTCGAGGATGCAGTGCTGTCGAAGCGTGCGATCGAGGGGCGCTACGGGCTTCGCGACCTGTTGCTTTTCTCGAGCGTATGCGGCACGGGACTCGATGTCGTGCCCGTGCCCGGCGACACATCGATCGAGACGCTCACCAACATCGTGCTCGACGTCGCTGCGCAGTCGGTGAAGCTCGGGAAGCCGCTGTCGGCGCGCCTCTATCTCATTCCCGGCGCGAAAGTCGGTGATCCCGTGCACACGGGCGATCCGATGCTGACCGACGCGGTGGTCTTTCGCGCGTAGCGGTCAGCGAATGCGCTTGGCGAACCTGTCAGTCCGTCTTCGCTGCGCCCACGAGGAACGGGGCGGTCGTGGGCTGGGCGGAGCCTCCCACGGGCTCGTTCGTCACTGCGATCGCGGCCAGCGAATCGCTCGCGAGCGCGTACGTGGTGCGGACGATGGCCGAGCCGTTTGCAGCCGGCACGAACGTTCCCGCGCTCAGCTTCTTCTGGTCGCGAGTGATCATCCAAAGCTGATACGTGTGCCCAGGCTCCGGCGCGGGAAGGTTGTGGGCGACGAAGGTCCAGCGATTTGTCGGCTGGTCCCAGAACATGCGGGCGTATGGCTTCGCCGCGCTCGTCGCCGCGGCGTCGATCACCCTCACGCCGGGACCCGTCAGCTCCGCGACGATCCCCTGCTGCTCGGCCAGCTGCGCATGCAATGCCTTCGTCGAATCCATGAGCTCACTCACGAAGTGCGCCATGCCGATGCCCGTCGCGCGCTGCTCGCGTCCGTAGATCACGCCACCCACCGCGAAAATGAGCGCAGCCGCTGCCAGCAGCCGCCAATTCGTCTGCTGCCTGTGCGTGATCGATGTGCCGCTGGACGAAGACGGCGCTCCTGAGCGGCGCATCGGCGTCACGTCCTCGCGGTCGACGACCGCGCGCGCCATGAGGCGCGCACGGATGCGCGAGTCGCGCTCCGGCGCCATCGGCCGGCGCGGAAGCGAGTCGCCGACTGCCGCGACGCCATCGCGGAGCGCCGCGAGATCTGCCGTGCACTCGGCGCACGTGCTGATATGCGCCTCGAGCGCCGCGCGCTCCGACGGGGCGAGCGCGTCGAGCGCGGCCATCGAGAGCAACTCGCGTGCGGCGTCGTGTGTCACGGGCTCACTCATGTCGCGGCCTCGCGATGCATCGCCAGTGGCGCGCGCAGCTTCTCGAGCGCGAGTCGCGCACGCGTCTTCACGGTGCCGAGCGGCAGCTTCGTACGTGCGGCGATCTCGCTCTGACTCAGACCGCCGAAGTACGAGAGCTCGATCACCTCACGCTGTTCGGCTGGCAGCTTCGCGAGCGCGCTGGCGATGTCGCGCGCACGCTCCGCGGACTCCGCGTTGAGCTGCGGACTCGCGGCGGGAGCCATCGCATCGGCGCGATCGCCTGCGTCCACCGATGGAGACGCGGCGCCGTCGATGATGCCCATCGGGTCGATGGTGTCTTCGGCGCGCCGGCGCACCGCGCGCCTGCGATCGAGCGCGCGGCTGCGCGCGATCGTCGACAGCCACGTGGAAACGGCGCCGCGCGAAGCGTCGTATCGTGATGCCTCGCGCCACGCCTGCCAGAACGTCTCCTCCACAGTATCCTCCGCCTCGTCGGACTGGGCGAGCAAGTAATACGCGATCGTGTGAACGGTCGTTGCGTACCGGTCGTAGAGGGAGCCAAGCGCCTGCTCGTCGCCCGTGGCCATGCGTGCCACGAGAGCCGCGTCTGAATCAGCGGCTGGCGGAGGCACGGGAGTGTATGATGGGTACGTTCACAGATCGGGTTGCGGATTCATCGTGCGATCAATGTAGGGTCGAGTACGGAGGGCACCAGGGTGGGATCGGCTCAGGCGCCGTAGTCGGGCGGAGCGGCAGAGCCGTTCTTGTCGTGATCCATCCAGAGCAGAAGAAAGCCCGCGCTCATCGCCGCGAGGGAAATCGCTCCGAGGTTCGATGCATTGGCGGGTGGGGCGAGATCGCCGATGAACTGGAGAGACATGGCGATGCCGAACATGAGATAGCCGAGAGCGAGAAATATCCTTTTAGGGTTCTTGATGATCGACCACGCGGCGCTCCCGAGGAACCACGCCGCGAGCGCGGCGGAGATCCAGTGGATAATAGTCGCCGGGCCGTCGGCATGGTGGGAGGGGGAGATGTACCACCCGATGAGCAGGATGGCGACGATGAGAGCGACTTCGACTTTCCGACGTCTCAGTTCTCGATTCGAGCTCATGGTGTCGCATTCCTGAGAGCGACGAAGTCGCGCTCCGGGTAAAGGAATTGGCGAATGTATCGGCGGATGAAATCGCTTCGGCGAACGGGATCACGGGCGCAGCTTCGGTTCCCTTTGCGGGGGAGACTTCATTCCCATGGGTTGGTCGCTGTCGACGGCGAAACTCGATGCACGCGCGTGCCGTTCATTGCGTACGGTCCAGATCGTTCTCGCTCGCGAGTCTCATTAGGCGTTGACGAGTCGAGGAAGCGGCGAATTCTCGCGACCTGATGTAGTCGACGAGGATCAGTATCCCGGATTCTGCGTCAACGTCGGCGAGAGCAGAATGTCATTTTCTGGTATCGGATAGAGCGTTTGCGTTGGGTCGATGCCAAGCACGGATGCCGCGAGGCCGAGACGCACGAGATCGGGCCAGCGATCACCCTCGAATGCGAGCTCCTTACGACGCTCACTGGTAATCGCGTCGATGACATTCTGCTGCGTGTGCGTGCCGAGTACGAAGAGCGGAGCGTTTGCTCTCGCTTGTATCCGATGGAGCTCGACCACAGCCTCTGGTAGCCGATTCAGTCGCGCAAGCGCTTCGGCGCGGATGAGGACGACCTCGCCGAAGCGAAGCACGTGCAGCTTCTCCGTTCCACGAGGCGAACGAAACTTCGTCGCCGTTGCTGCGCCGTTGTCGACGTAGATATTCCACTGTCCGCGCACATCTGCTGTGGCGTATGAATTCAGGTCGTCTACGTCCAGTGTATCGTCATATGCCTGCAGCATGCTCACGGTCGGGACAATCATTCTCAGCGCGACGTAGTCATAAAAGAGGAAATTGGACTGAACAGTCGTGGCATCGAGTCTGAAAACGTCTTCGCTCGTCGCGGTTCCGTTCGAGGAGAAAAGGTCCGAATAATTCGGAGTCAATTCGTAGCCTATCTGCTCCACTGTCGCCGCCGCCGATTCGGCTCCGGTCCAGTCGCCACTGTACAGCAGAACGCGAGCCCGCAATGCAACCACCGCGCCAACGGTCGCTCGCGTCGTCGGCTCCGTGTTCGTAATGCCAGCGGTCGCGGAGTCGAGATCATGAAGAATCTGCACGTACACATCGGGCACGGTGGCGCGCGTCACGTTTCCAACACTCCCAAGGCTGAGAGTGGGACGGAGTTGAATCGGCACGCCGCCGAAATATTTCACGAGGTTGTGGTACTCGAGGGCTCTGATGAAATACGCTTCGCCCATTATCTCGGCTTTCTCCGACGGCTCCAGACCGGTCACGGCAGGAACCTTCGCGATGATCTCGTTCGCGCGATTGATTCCATCGTATTCGTTGCCCCACAAGTCGGACGCTACGATGCTATTCGGGTTGAGCCGGTGCCGATCGGCCTCGAGATATGCCGGGTTGAAGCCGATCAGATCTACGTTGTCGGAGGAAACATCTCCCAGCTCGACGAATTCTTCACCGTACGAGACGGTATTCTGCAATGCGGTGTACGCGCCCGCGATGGCGCCGCGCGCGCCCTCAGCGGTCGCGATCGCAGTCGACTCGGGCACAACTCCGACTGGACTCGTATCGAGAAGAGTGCTGCAGCCATTGCCGATGGAGAGAACCACGCACGCCGCGACGCCTATGACGAAGGCGCGCAAGCGAATCGTCGGATCGTACGTCGCAGAACGCCTCACCATCACCATTGACCGGCGACGCCAACGGTGAAAGCTCGTGCGCGAGGATACGCGACGAGGTCGATGCCAAGCTGGACGTTCTCGATCCCATTGCTGCTCGCATCCGGATCGTACCCCGTGTATCTCGTCCATGTGAACAGATTGTGGCCAGATACGTAGAGCTTCGCATTCTCTAGCCCACGTCGGGCCGCAATACTTCGCGGGAGGGTCCAACTCAGGGTCACCTCCTGGAGGCGCAAATAGGACCCGTCTTCCAGGAATCTGTCCGTCTGCTTCACATCCGCACCCGACTTCCCGCCGATGCTGGCGCGCGGCTCGTTGGTAATGTCTCCCGGGTGTTCCCATCGACTTAGCTCACGCGTGGACTTCCCCGCGATCGAAGAGCCACCGTCATCGGTTCCTTCGCGTATGAGGTCGAACACCTTGGCGCCGTGAGAGAAGGTGAGAAAACCTCGTAGTGCAAATCCCTTGTAAGTGAAGGAGTTCCCGAGGCCTCCCCAGTATTTCGGCTGCGGGCTGCCGGAGTTCTGCATGCTGTCGGAGTAAGCCGCATCTCCGGTGGCGGGATCGACTCCTTTGAAATGGTAGAGATAGAATTCGCCGAGCGGCTGGCCGACTGATAGGCGTTGCAAGAAAAAGGGAATCGGTTGATTCCCGTAGAGCTCTGTAACCTCGTTGTGATTGAACGAAATATTGAAGTCGGTGTTCCACGCGAATCCACCACTGGTCGACACAAAGTTTTCGGAGCTGAGGCCCAGCTCCCACCCTCGATTTTGCATTGCCCCGACATTGTCGAGGTACGAGGAATATCCGCTTACCAGTAGAAGTGGGCGCGCGAGGATCAGTCCCGACGTGGTCTTCCGATAGTAGTCCGCAATCACACTGATGCGCTTTCCAAACGGAGACCAGTCGGCGCCTGCGTCCCATTCCTTGGTAAGCTCCCACCTGAAATTTAGATTTCCGATGGCGATCGGCGAAGTGCCAGGAGTGTTTCCATACGGAGTGCTTCCATAAGTCGAGAGGTAGGAAAAATCGACGATGTTGTTGTTGCCGGTCTCTCCAAAACTTCCGCGCAGTTTCAAGGAGCCAAGCCAGTTGCGGACAGAACTCATGAATGACTCATCAGAGATCACCCACCCTGCCGAGGCTGCGGGGAAGGTTGCCCATCGACTGGTGGGGCTGAATCTCGAGTCTCCATCGACGCGCAGGCTCGTCGAGAGCAAGTACCGCTCGTTCCAGCTGTAGTTTGCCCGGGCAAAAGCCGATTCACGATTGTGATCCGCATACGGGCCCGCCGAATACTGCACGATGTTGATTGCGCTACCAACGTACTGCAGCGCCGGCGTGCTGAATCCCTCGCCCCGAATGAATGAGCTGCTACCAGTATTGAGCTCGACGCTACCGCCGCCGACGATTGTGACGTTGCTCCCCTCCGCAGATCCGACCTGGTAGGTGCCGAAGCCCTCCAGCGAATAGAGGTTCGAATCGTTGAACCCACTCATTGCGATGCCGCCAGCAGCTTCGGCGTATGTGTTGAGGACGAGCGGCGACTGCCACCAGGACTCCTCGAGGTGTACGACCTGCATTCCCGCGCGACCGGTGAGAGTCAGCGACTGCGTCGGGTGGTAATTGGCCTCCAAATTTCCAATCACATGATCGGTGTTAGCTGGGAATCGATCGTATGCGGCGATCGACAGCGGATTGGTTGAAGGAATCGTCTGACCATCGATCTGATCGTTTCCTCCGAAATACGTCCCGTCAGGCCCTCGAACCGGAAATACAGGCGGCGTTGCAATGGCATTGATCAACAGGCCGTGTAGGTGAAAGTCGCTCTTGACTCGATCGGCGTTCTCTCGGGACAGGGCGAGCGATGAGCCAAGGCTGAATTTTGCGGTCGCATCGTAGTCGACGTTGACACGTGCGTTTGCTCTGTTGTAGGAGGAGCTGAGCTCGATCCCTGTCTGGGTGAAATACGATCCATCGACACCGAACCGCAGGGCGCCGGTTCCGCCACTCAAGCCCAGGTGCACGTCCGCGACAGGAGCGGCTCGGAAGACGGCCGATTGCCAATTCGTCGTGGGTGTGTTCGCGAGCGACGCACTGTACAGCGGGGCCTCGCTATCGTTCGTCGACGCCTCGTTCATGAATGTGACGTATTGCTTCGTGTTCATCATGGGGAGCTGTTTCTCGACACTCTGCCATCCGGTCGACGCGTCCAGCGAGAACTGCGCTTTTCCAGCGCGCCCGCGTTTGGTCGTGATCAGCACCACGCCGTTCGCCGCGCGCGATCCATAGATGGCGGCGGATGATGCATCCTTGAGCACCGTGATCGACTCGATCTCGTTGACGTCGAGCCCAGACAGCGGCGTGGGCGCATTGCCCCCACTCCAGATCTGCGACAGCTGATCCGTCGCGATCGGCAATCCATCGATCACGAATAGCGGTTGATTGGATGAGTTGATCGATGCTGCGCCGCGGATGCGAATGCTGATTCCGTTGCCCGGGTCGCCGGAGTTCTGCGTGATCTGCACGCCGGCGACATGCCCTTGCAGCGCGGCGTCGAGGCCGGCCACGGGTTGGCCGGCGATCTCCGAACCTTCTATCGTGCTCAGTGCTCCCGTGACCTGGGTTCGATCCTGGGTGCCGTAGCCGATGACCTGCACCTCGGAGAGCGTGACGACCACGGCGCGCGGGCGAAAGTCGACAGTGGTGACGGCGCCTTCCACGACCTCAATCGTGCGCTGCTCGGGGGCATAGCCTAATCGTTGGACGCGGAGCGTGACCGCTCCCGCGGGCACCCGCAACGCAAAGGCGCCCGTACTGTCCGTGGACGTTGCGCGCGTGCTGCCGAGCACGAGCACCTGCGCGCCGACGACGGGTTCCGACGTGGCCGAGTCGCGCACCGTTCCGCGGATCACAGCTGCCTGCGTCTCTTGCTCCTGCGCACGTACCGCGCGCGGCGCAGATGCGAGCGCCGCGGTCAGCCATATGCTACGAACTACAAGGGAGAATGCTGTCCGCACGTTCATCCTCGAGGGTGAACCGGTGCCACCTGAGGGAACTCGTTCTTTCGAGTGACCAGTCGTGCTCGAGCCGTACTCCAGCCGTGCACTGCGCTATATGGGATGGGAATGAGTCGCACCGCAAGCCCCCGAGGAGGCCGCGGGCGCTACTCGCGCACAAGACATTCGCGACACGACGCTTCGGTGAGTCGCCGGGTGAGACACAGGCGTCAGTGAGAAGTCGCGGGAGGGTGGTCCAGTGGAATCAGCGTCGCTCCGTTCTCACCATTGAGCCGTCGCAGACCGGCGCGCGAATCCGCGACGTACCGCTGGAACGCCGGATCCCCGTGCTGCCACATGTCCGCGACATACTCATACGCCTCGCGCGCACGCGGTTTGTCGTCGAGCTTCTCGGCGACACGTCCGCGCTCGAACTCCGTGAGCGTGCCGATGACGTCGTCTCGTCGGAGGGCTCCTCGCTCGTCCAACACTTCGGCGGCCTCCGCGTACTTGCCCC
>JALYSW010000155.1 GCA_030854615.1 Gemmatimonadota bacterium | reverse complement strand
GCTGGTGCTGGTGCTGGTGCCGGTGCTGGTGCCGGTGCCGGTGCTGGAGCGGGAGCGGGAGCGGGTGCCGGCGCGGGCGCCGCGCCGCCCTCGGGCCCAGTCGTGCTTCCGCCACCACCACCGCCGCCGCTGTTCGGAGGTCAGGGAGCGCCCTCGGGCCGAGTCGTGCTCCCGCCACCACCACCGCCCCCGCTCTTCGAAGGGCCGGGAACGCCGGAACCGCCCGCCGTGAATCTGGACGATCCACCGTACTACCCACCCGCCGCGCCGACCGAGCCCTCCCCGGTAGGCCCGCAGCCGCTGAGTGCGACACCGCCGGCAGATGGTCCTCAGCCGCTCTCCGCTACTCCGCCGGCGAACGGTCCGCAGCCGGTCGGCGACACGCCTCCCGCGAATGGCCCGCAGCCGTTGACCTCAACGCCACCGATCAACGGGCCGCAACCACTCAGCGACGTTCCACCCGCGAACGGGCCCCAGCCGGTGCCCGCGAATCAGCAACTCGGAATGTCGGCGAATCCTGATTGCTCGATCACCACGACCGGCTCCAATGGACCAACAACGACCATCCCGCCGAGCGGGTCCGGCGGGGAGGGCACTTCGCCTGGTGAGCCAACGCCGGGAGCATCGACTCCTCCCGCAGCATCGGGTCCCGATGGACTCACGATCACGCATGATGACGGTGGGACGACCGTCACGACTCCCGATGGCACGGCGATCTCGGCGACGAGTACCGGACCGGACACCTACGGCGCGCAGATGCCCGATGGCAGCTTCGTCACCGGAAACGCCGATGGCACCACGACGATCACGGCGCCGGATGGCTCGACGACGGACTACAACGCGGCGGGACAAAAGACGGGCTCGGCGGCACCGAGTCTCACATCCGGTGGCGGAATGGACGCGGCGCCACCGCTTCACTCGGTGAGAACCGTCAACGAAGACGGTGGATTTACGATAAGCCATCCCGATGGCACGGCGGACATTCACCATCCAGATGGCACCGCCATTCACGTCGAGGCCGACGGCAGCACGTGGCATCCGATTCCGTGAGACCGCCGCGCGTAGGTGGCGATCCCACTACTCCGGCGCCTGCTCCCCCCGCGGCGGTGGACCTTCCGCCTCCAGCGTGATCGACTCCTCATCGCTGAACAATCTCGACCGCGTCAGAAACCTCACGCCCTCCGGTGACTCCACCGAGAACCCACTTCCTCGTCCCGGCACCACATCGATCGTGAGCTGCGTGTGCTTCCAGTATTCGAACTGCTCGCCACCAATATAGAACGGCGTGCCGGCGATCGCGCCGAGATACACGTCGCGTTGCCCAATTTTGAATTCGCCGCGCGGAAAACACATGGGCGAGCTGCCATCGCAGCAGCCGCCCGATTGATGAAAGACGAGCGGTCCGTGCAACTCCTCCAACGTCTTCAGCATCTCCGCAGCCGATGCGGTAACGGCGACGCGCTCCACGCGCGCCGCCGTTGCCGAACCCTCGGGTGCGTCGCCCCGGATCGAGCTCAGAAGAATCCGAGCGCGTTGGGGCTGTAACTCACCAACAGATTCTTCGTCTGCTGATAGTGGTCGAGCATCATCTTGTGATTCTCGCGACCGATGCCGCTCTGCTTGTAGCCGCCGAAGGCCGCGCCCGCCGGATAGAGATGGTAGCAGTTGGTCCACACGCGCCCCGCCTTCACGCCACGCCCGACGCGATAGCAGATGTTCGCCTCGCGCGACCACACGCCGGCGCCCAATCCGTACAGCGTGTCGTTCGCAATCGCGATCGCATCATCCATGTCCTTGAACTTCGTCACCGAGACCACCGGGCCGAAGATCTCCTCCTGGAAGACGCGCATCTTGTTGTGCCCTTCGAGAATCGTCGGCGTGACGTAGTAGCCATCCTTCAGCTCGCCGTCGTGCATCGCGCGCGTGCCGCCAGTGAGTACCTTCGCGCCTTCTTTCTTTCCGATGTCGAAGTAGCTCAGAATCTTCTCGAGCTGATCGTTGCTCGCCTGCGCGCCCATCATCGTCGCGGAGTCGAGCGGGTGGCCGAGCTTGATCTTCTCGACGCGCGCCACGGCGCGCTCCATGAACGCATCGTAGATCGACTCGTGCACCAGCGCGCGCGAGGGACAGGTACATACCTCGCCCTGGTTGAGCGCGAACATCGTGAAGCCCTCGAGACACTTGTCGAAGAACGCGTCGTCCGCGTCCATGATGTCGGGGAAGAAGATGTTCGGCGACTTGCCGCCGAGCTCCAGCGTCACCGGTAGCAGATTCTCGGACGCGTACTGCATGATGAGGCGGCCCGTCGTCGTCTCGCCGGTGAAGGCGACCTTGGCGATGCGATTGCTGCTCGCCAGCGGCTTGCCCGCCTCGACGCCGAAGCCCTGCACGACGTTCAACACGCCAGGTGGCAGCAGGTCCGCGATGAGCTCGACGAACGCCATGATCGACACGGGCGTCTGCTCCGCGGGCTTGAGCACGACGCAATTTCCGGCCGCGAGCGCCGGTGCGAGCTTCCACACCGCCATCAAGAGCGGGAAGTTCCAGGGAATGATCTGCGCGACCACGCCGAGCGGCTCGTGGAAGTGGTACGCTACGGTGTCGTTGTCGATCTCACCGGCCGAACCTTCCTGCGCGCGCAGCGCTCCAGCGAAGTAGCGGAAGTGATCGATCGCGAGGGGAAGATCGGCGTTCATCGTCTCGCGGATCGCCTTCCCGTTGTCGATCGTCTCGATCACCGCGATGGCGGCGAGATTCTGCTCGAGGCGATCTGCGATCTTGTTGAGGATGATGCTGCGCGAGGCCGCCGAGCTCTTGCCCCAGGCTTCCGCGGCCGCGTGTGCGGCGTCGAGCGCGAGCTCGACATCCTCCGCCGTCGAGCGCGCGACCTCGCAGAGATGCTGTCCGGTGATCGGCGTGGGATTCGAGAAGTACTTGCCCTTCACGGGCGCGCGGAACTTTCCTCCGATCCAGTTCTCGTAGCGGCTCTTGATCGGAATCGTGATGGCATACTGGCGCGCGGCGTCAGGGAGTGTGGCGTCGCCTTTCGTGGTCGGCTCGAGTGTGGCAGACATACATGCCCCTTTTGCGGGTCTTTATCCAAGTGAGGCGCTCGAAGGTCATGCGCCGCGATCATGAAGAATGGTACACGATGTCGCGGCGCAACAGCACATCGGCCAAAGATGCTTAAGTCGCTCAGCGCGAGCGACTTATGAGCCTTCGCCTCGATCGGAGCGCCAGGAATCGCGTCCAGACGCGACGAACTGTCGCGCGCGCGAGGTGGCGACCACGCCCGAGTCAGGCGAGCTCGACGCCTCCGCGCCTTGACGCGGCTCGCCCGCGGTGAAATCCTCCATCATCCAACGAAAGCGGCCGACGATCGGGGGCACGAGTCACGGGGCGAGGAATGCTGTCAATCAACGAGCAGATCCCGTACGAGAATTCCGCACAGCGCAAGCTCTCGCGCACGTGGGCGCGGGTCGTCGAGGGAGACGCGCACGCGAGTGGTGGACGCGCGCTGGTGCGCGAGTCGTGGGCGCGGAGCGCGAGCGCCGCTGTGCGCGCCGATCTTCCCGGAGCGCCGCTCGTGCTCGCAGATGACTCGCTCGAGCGCGAGCGCGTGGATGCGGACTGGCTTCCCTTCGCCTTTCGCGCCGTTGAGCGACAGGGCGAAGCGCTGGCGACGGGGCACATCCTCAGCCTCTTCGATGCTGGCGGCCGGATGCTCTCGTGCCAGGGCGACCCCGATGCGCGCGAGGGTCTCGCCCGCATCAACTTCTGCGCCGGCGCACTGTGGACGGAGAGCGTCGCTGGCACCAACGGACCCGGCACCGCGCTCGCCACCGGACGAGCCGTGCACATCGTTGGCGCCGAGCACTATTGCGAGGCGTGGCACGAGTGGCATTGCGCCGCGGTGCCGCTCCGCGATGAGATCACCGGCGAGATCCTCGGCGTTCTCGACATCTCGGGCGTCAGGCAGTTCGCGCACCCGCACACCTTCCAGCTCGCACGCGCGCTGGCGACGCTCGTACAGCAGATGCTCGCGCTACGGGAATCGGAGCGACGCTTCGCCGTGCTGCATCGCGCCGCGGAGATGTCCGGGAAATACTCGAGCGACGCGCTCGTCGCGGTCGATCGCGGCGGTCGCGTGCTCTTCGCGTCCGCGAATGCGCCAGACGGCCTGCGCCCCGGCACTCCGATCCCGGAGCGCTTGCGCGTGGCGATGGCGAGCCACGTGCGCGCGGGATCGCGGCCCTTCGACGTGAGCGATGTTCGCTTTCCGCTCGCCGACGATGTCGGACTCTCGGCCTCGAGTCATCTGGTGCTCGATGGGCAGACGCCGATCGGAGCATGTTTGCTGCTGCGCAACGGCGTGACTGTCTGCACGAGCGAGGCGGATGCCGAGCGCGAGGCCACCGTCGCGGCACTGAGTCGCTCGCCGACGATGGCTGCGGCGGCGGAGCGCCTCAACATTCATCGGAGCACGCTCTATCGCCGGCTGGAGCGCTACGGTCTGCAACCGGAGCGCTCGCTGGAGACGCACTAGCGCTATTGCCGGTGCTAGTGTTGCAGCACCGGAGTGCCCATCTGCACAACCTCGAAGTCGCTCCCGTGCACCTTCGTCAGATTGTGCAGGTCGTCGTCGTTCCAGCGCGGGTCAGGCGCGCCGCTCAGGAACATGTCGGAGCCATTGTCGGCGAGGAACATCCCGTACTTCTTGAGCGCCTTGAGGATCACCTGGTTCGCCGCCGAGTAGCCGGAGATGTCGACGCCGGCCTTGAGGCGCACACGCATCCCCATCGGCGGAAGATTTGCGCTCGTTCCGGATCCAGCGGAGTGACGCGCCGGCGGAACGTACGCCTTGCGCGAGTGGGCGCAGCTGAAGCGCAGCGCGTGCTCGATCGCATGATGGATCGCGACTTCGTCATAGCGCACGAGTCCGGGTAGAATCGGAAGTCCCGCGGCATCAGCCGAAGTCCAACCCGCGGGGCGTGTCGTCCCCGCAGTCATGTCGAAGATCGCGCCGGATCCTCCGGTCCAGCTCGCGCCAGCGCTCACCGGATGCGCGTCGAACATCTCGTAATCCTTCCAGCCGTCCGCATCCACGACGAGGACGTGGCGATCGCCGGAGCTCGATGCGCCGCCCTCGATAGGCGCGTACGTTGGCACCGGGTACGGACCGGGATCACTTTCGTCACCATAGTAGAAGCTCACGGCCACTCTCGCCTGTGACCCGTGCACGACGACGTACGGAATGCCATTGGGCGCGCCATCGTACACCGTACCAAAATCCGGATGCATTCCCTTCGTCGCGCCGCACGACGCAATGAGGCTGTCGGAATTCGCGTCGCGCGTGGACGATGAGATGTCCGTGCGCCACGCATCGCCGGCGGGAAAGATCGCCTTGCCGCCGAGATCGCCGCTGCCATTGCCGAGCGCGGTGAAGGTCACCGATGATCCGGTGATCGCCGCCGTGACACTGTTGGCGAGGTAGGTCCCGTCGACGGTCCAGTGCACGCTCGCGCGCCCACTCGCGTCCGTCGTCGTCGACGTCGTGTTCACCGACCCGTTTCCCGCAGCCGCCGTCCACGTCACCGTCGCGCCGCTCACGGCCGCGCCGGTCGAGCTGCTCACCGTAACGACGAGCGGCGCCGTGAGAATTGCGGAGAGCGTGCCGCGCTGCTCATCGCCACTCGTCTTCGCGATGACGCTCGGATGCGGAGGTGGCGCAGGTGGTGGCGGCGGAGGAGGCGGGGGTGGCGGCGGAGCGGCTGGTGGAGTGCCGCCGGTAGCCCCGCCGGGAGTCGTGGGCGATGATGCCGCACACGCCAGAGCCAGAGTGAGAAGCGCGATCGTGCGTGTGATTCGGAGGATGCGCATCGATAACCGGAGCTCAGTGGTCAGATATGGCGTGGGCCCTCGGTGGCCCTCGGTGGACGACGAGGCGGAGAGATACGCGGCAACTGCCCGCTCTCCTGAGCGCAGCGCCCCCGCGATGACGAAAAAGGTGCGCAGCGTGACAGTGCCGACGACCAGTCGCCCGACGCGATCGTCAACCACCAAGTCGGACCACGCACGCGCTCTCGAACGTGACCCGGATCGAGTTCGTCGCACCCGTCGACCAGCCGCAAAAACATGGCGTTCAACGCGTTTCCACAATCTGCCACCCGCGCACTCCACGACGCTCGCGACGACGAGCGCGCGGGACGCATCGCCGTGGCGATCGAGAAATATCATGCCGCGATCGACGCCGCCGTCACCGACGACGACATCCCGACGCAAGCCGAGGCGCTGCGGCGGTTGAGCGTCGTGATGCACCGGCAGCTCGAGCGCGGCGTCGCTCGCGAGCTCTGCCTCCAGAGCTTCGAGGTCGCGAGCGCGCTCGGCAACTCATCGCTCGCCGCGGAGGCGCTCAATACGCTGGGTGGCTTCGAGCTCGAGGCGGGTGAGACGGTGGACGCTGCCGATCTCTTTCGGCGCGCGCTCGCGATGGCGCGTGAGACACCGGCGCTGGTCGGGAGGATCGAGCAGAACCTCGGCATCATCGCGAATATCCGCGGCGATCTGAACGCGGCGCTCGTGCACTATCAGAACTCACTCGCCGCGTCCACGCGCGCGCGCGACGACAGTGGTTGTGCGATCGCATATCACAACCTCGGCATGATCAGCGCGGACCAGCAGGCGTGGGAGCTCGCCGACAGCTACTTCGATTCGAGCCTGGCGCTCGCCGACTCGCTCGGTGACGTTCGTCTGCGCGGCCTCTGTCTACTGAATCGCACCGAGGTCTACATCGCGCGACAGCGCTTCGAGGAGGCGCGGCTGAGCGCCGAGGATGCGCTCAGAATGTTCGACGAGCTCGATGCGCGTGCGCAGAAGGCCGATGCCTACAAGTTCCTCGGCGTCGTCTACCGCGAAACCGGTCGCACGGTGCTCGCCGAGGCGCGCCTTCGCACCGCGATCGACCTCGCGCGCGAATGTGGCTCGCTGCTCGGCGAGGCGGAGGCGTCCCGCGAGCTCGCCAAGCTGTATCAGCTGACGGGACGAAATCACGAGGCGTTGCTCCTGCTGAATGGATCGCGGGCGCTCTTCGTGCACCTCGATGCGCGCGGCGATCTCTCCGACGTCACGCGCAAGGTCGCGGAGCTAGAGGGCACCTTCCTCATGATCGTGCGGGACTGGGGGCAATCGATCGA
>JALYSW010000325.1 GCA_030854615.1 Gemmatimonadota bacterium | reverse complement strand
GTCGTCGTTCGAGTCGTCGGGGACGCCACCCCCGAGCCCCGCAGCCTTCTCGACTCTCAGCACCTGTCGCTGCGTCGTGCCGCCCGCAGTCATCGTGATGACGTAGTCGCCACTCTCGACGATCGTGCCGCCCCGACGGGCGCCGGCGAACCCGCCGCCCGGCAACGCCTTGCTCGCGCGCACTGCTCCCAGCACGTCGCGCAGCACCTCCTGACTCACCGCACCCTCCTCCTCTTCGCCCTCGGCAGCCGGCGCCGCACCGGGCGCCTTCGTGCTATCCGCGCCGCGATGCCCACCGCGATGCGGCAAAGGACTCTCCCCCGGACGCTCGGCAAAGTGTCCACCACCACCGCCACCGCCGCCCCCGAACGCCCGGTCGAAGAGCTGACCGATGGTGCCGTTCTCGAGATGCTCACGCACGTTCTCGAGTACCGGCTTGGGTGCGACGCCGGCGGTCGCGAGCGAGTCGAAGACATGGTCGAGCTTGCGCGCTGTGACGAGGCTGTCCCGCCTTCCCGCGGGGGTAAGCGGCTTCGGCGGCGGCGTCTTCCCCGTAAGATCCCAGGTGACGTGATGCATCCCCGCGCCGCCGCGTCCCGTCAGCGACTTGAGCGTGTCGCCCTTTACGTTCGTGATCACGAGCTTCACCGTGTCCTTCGGCGACCCGGCCGTGAGCCGATAGACGATGTCCGCGCCGTAGGGCGCGCTTCGCCCCTTGAAGACACCCTGGCCGGCGGTGAGGTCGGCGCCCGGCGATTCCCCGAATGCGTACGCCGTTTTCGGTGCGAAGAGATACGCACCGCTCTTCGCGTACACGCTGTCCTCAAGCTGCTCGAGCGGTGCCACGTCCGCGATCCAGATGCCGCGTCCGTGCGTCGCCGCGATGAGCTCGTGGTCGCGCGGATGGATCTTGAGATCGTGCACCGGCACGGTCGGCAGCCCACTCATGAACTTCTGCCAGCTCTGCCCTCGGTCGCGCGAGATGTACGCGCCCACATCCGTGCCGACGTAGAGCAGATCACGGTTCACCGGATCCTCGCGGACCACGTGCAGGAAGTCCGGGCCTCCCTTCGGCAGATCGCTCGCGATCGACTTGAACGTCTTCCCGAAGTCGCTCGTGACGAAGAGATAGGGCGCGAAATCGTCGACGCGATGATTATCGAACGCCACGTAGAAGGTCGCGCTGTCGAAGTGCGACGGCTCGATGCGAACGACGTACGTTTTGGGCGGGACCCCGGGAAAGCGCCCCGTGAGGTTCTCCCACGCTGCGCCGTTGTCGTGCGTCAGCCAGACGTTGCCATCGTCGGTGCCGGCCATGAGCAGCCCCGGACGCACGTACGATTCGGCGAGCGTCGCGATCGTGCCGTAAGTCTCCGCACCGGTCGCGTCGTTCGTGATTCCGCCTGTCGAGTCCATGCTCCACCGCACCTTCGACATGTCGTGCGTCGAGAGGTCGGGGGAGATCGGAAGGAAGTCATCGCCGCGGTTCGTCGACATGAGCACGCGATTGCCGGCGGCGTAAATCGTGGACGGCGCATGCGGCGAGATGATGAACGGCGTATTCCAGTTGAAGCGCAGATCGAGGTCCGTCGAGTCCTTCTCCTGCATCGCGCGCAGCTCGGTCAGACGCTTCTTCCGCGAAGAGGGTGTTGGCTTCGCGGTGTCACCGCGCGCAACGAGGATCGAGTCCTCGACCTGCAGATAGCGCGGACGCCACGTGGGCTTTACGAGCGGCTTAGCGTCGCCCGTGGCGTAGTCGAGGCGGCGGATGCTGCCGCCCTGCGATTCCGCGTAAATGATGTCGGGGTTCGTCGGGTCCTGCGCGGTATAGAAGCCATCGCCGCCGCCCACGGTGAACCAGGCCGCGTTCGTGATCGCGCCGCGCTTGCGGCTCGGCCCGCACCAGCTGCCGTTGTCCTGCAGTCCGCCGCAGACGCGATATGGCACCGCCATGTCGTAGCTGACCTCGTAGAACTGTCCGATCGAGATGCGATTGAGGAACTCGAAGTTGCCGCCGCGATCCCAGGTCTGTGACACGCCGCCGTCGTCGCCTACGAGAAAGTGCTCTCCATCATTCGGGTCGATCCACATCGCGTGGTGATCGACGTGGATACCAACGGTGCCGTTACGCACGGTCTTGCCGCCATCATCGGAGAAGTTGAACGGCGTGGATGACCAGTAGACGCGGTTCGGCAGCTTCGGATCGACGCGCACCTGTGAGTAGTAGAACGGCCGCACGTCCGCATCGTTCATCCATTGCCACGTCTTGCCCGCGTCCTGGGACCGATAGAGTCCGCTCAGCAGTCGCTGCTTGATTGCCGCCTTCGGCTTCTCCCCGGCAGAGTCGCTTGCTGGCGCGCGAAGCGCGTGCGTCGCACCGCGGAGCGAGTCTGCCTCGACGAGCGCGTACACGGTCGAGGGAGTGCTGCGCGAGATCGCGATACCGATGCGCCCCTTCATCGTCTCGGGAAATCCGCCGCCCTCGACCTTTGCCCATGTCGCTCCCGCGTCCGTGCTCTTCCACAGCGCGCTCCCGGGGCCGCCGCTCTTCAGGAAATACGGACCGCGCGCGCGCTCGTAGCTCGAAGCCCAGATCACATCCGGATTCGACGGATCCATCGCTACGTCGACGAACCCCGCCTTGTCACTCACGAACTTGATGAGCTGCCAGCTCTTCCCGCCGTCCGTGGTCTTGTACAGCCCGCGCTCGGGATTGGAGCCCCACACGTGGCCGAGTGCGGCGACGTAGACGATGTTCGCGTTGGTGGGATGCACGATGATGCGACCGATCTGCTGCGTCTTCTCGAGCCCCATGAGCTTCCATGTGAGCCCGCCATCGGTGCTCTTGAATATCCCGCCGCCCGGTGAGATCGAGTTGCGCGAGTTCTGCTCGCCGGTGCCGGCCCAGACCTGGTTCGTGTCCGAAGGCGCGATCGCGAGCGCGCCCATCGAGATCACGCGCTGGTCGCCGAAGAGCGGACGGAAGCTGGTCCCTGCATTCGTCGTCTTCCAGATGCCGCCCGCGGCGCTCGCGACGTAAAAAGTCTTCGACGGACTCGGAATTCCGACGATGTCCGCGATGCGTCCGCCCATGTCCGCGGGGCCGATGTTTCGCCAGGAGAACGACGCGAGCGTGGCGGAATCGAGCGGGGTGGCGCGATGCTGAGCACGGACGGAAGGAACGAGGGCAAGGAGCCCTGCGGCGAGCGACGCGAGAGCAATCGAGCGATGAGCACTCATGAGATGCGAGGTCCTCAGAGGGAGACTGACGAGAACGGACGTCCCGACGGCGAACGTCATGATTACGTCAGAAACTCCCATTGTGTTGGGGCGCGGACACCGACTGCGGCGCACTTAATTCAAAGGGTGATTTTGTAAGCTGCGCGACAGCTTTGAGGCTGGCGACCTCGTCCACGTCTCGGATCGTGGTGCCGCTTCGATAACCGCGCGATTATTCGGGAATCGCCGCGCGCGCCGTCGGCTCCCACATTGGCTTGCGCTCGCCGCGCATCGCGAGGATCCACGCGCTGATTCCGCCGACGGTCGACGCGAGCGCGAAGCCGGCCATCGCGAGCGGGAGTGGAACGCGTCGCCCCACGGGCCAGCGCATCGCGGCGAGTCCGGCCGAGATGCCGGCGATCATGGCGAACACGAGTGCGAGCGCTACGCGCGACGACACCGCAAGCCAAAGAATTCCCACCACCGCGAATGGAATGGAAAGGTAGACGAGCCATCGCGCGAGCTTGTGGCTGGCGAGGGCAATGGCGAAAGCACCATAGTGGAACGGGTTCATTAGCGAGGCGCCGTAACGCAGCGTCTGCAATCCACGAAGCATCGTGCGCGCCTTTCGTCGTGCTTCCGCTCTGAGCGAGGGCGTGCGCGCAACCACGCATGTTGCGGCGCGTACGGACACCGCTCGCAGCCCGCGACGTTTCGCGATCAGCGCACTTGCGAAGTCGCGCGCGAGCTCGCCCGGCAACACCGTTTGCTGAATCTCCGGTCGCGTGGCGTAGAAGCAGCCGCTCGCACCAACGATGCCGCCGAGCTGTGTCTCGAGATCGCGAATCCACATCTCGTAGCCGACGTAGCCGGATTCGCCACGATTGCCCTCGGTCTCCTCACCCTGGCTCACATCGCGCCCGGATGCCACACCAACGGTGGGATCGTCGAATGCACGGACGAGCCACTTGACCGACTGCGGTTGAATTCGAATCGATGCATCGGTGTTGACGATGATCTCTCCGCGCAGCGAGGACGACGCCGAGTTCTCCGCTGCGGTTTTTCCGCCGCGCTGGGCCACGCGATGCAACTCGACGCCGCGGTCCGTGTATTCGGAAACAATGCGGTCGGTATCATCCGTCGAGGCGTCGGATACGATGAGGATCTGCCGCTGATCGGGCGGATAATCGATCGCGAGAAGGCTCTCGATGGTCGGGCGAATGCGTGCCGCTTCGTTGTACGCCGGTACGGTTATCGAGATGAAGGGCCACGTCGGCGGATCCGTTGGCGCGGCAGGCGAGGAGCGGAAGCGCGACGCGAGCCAGAGTACGGCGGGGTATCCTGCGTAGGCCCAGCCGAAGAGTGCGATGGGCAACGCGACGAGGACGTACGGGACTGCACTCATAGCAGCCCACCGCTGCCGGCACGGGCACGAATGACGTGGCGGTAGAGCGTCTCATATCGCGCGGCCCATGGCTCGACGTCGAACTCTGCTCGCTGCCGCTGCTGCGCGGCCTGTGCGCGCGCGGATGCGGGGCAGGGATCGTCGATCGTCTCGCGAATGGCGGTGGCCAAGGCGCGCGAATCATCGGGCGGAACGAGCATTCCCTGCTCAGGCGATAACAGGTCGGGAACACCACCAACTCTTGTCGACACGATCGGAACGCGCGCAGCCATCGCCTCGAGAAGCACCATCGGAAGACCTTCGGTTCGTGAGCTCAGGACGAAGACGTCGAATGCTGCGTAGAAGCGCGCGGCGTCGGGAACAGAGCCAAGCCACTGGAAGCGGCCGGGCGAGAGAGATTCAGCGCGCGCTTGCTGGCTCGGACGATCGGGGCCGTCGCCGACAATGGCAGCGTGAAGCACGCGATCGCTAATCGAATGGATTGCGTCGATGAAGACGTCGACGGCTTTTTCGTGGCTCACGCGGCCCACCCAACCGGCGATGAGGCCGTCGGCGGGAAGGCCGAGCTCGCGCCGAGCGGAGGTGCGGTCGAGGGGCGCCGAGTGCGGTGCCAGCGCGTTGGCGATGACGCGGATGCGGCTTTCGGGAACACCACTGGCGCGAAGGAGCTCCAGCTGCGGATTGGAGACGGCGACGACGGCGTCGAAGCGGCGGAAGGCGAATCGCGCCAGGGCCTCGAAGCTACGATTTTTCAGCGTACCACCGGTAAAACCATGAACGGTGGTTACCAAGGCTGCGCCCGCCCGACGAGCCGCGATCCCACCGACGATGTCAGACCTGTAACCGTGTGTGTGCACTACGCTTACCGACTCGGCCGCGCACAGCTTTCGGATGAGTCGATACTCCCGGAAGTAGCCGCGCCCCGGAACAGCCAGGGGGAGGACTTCAACCTGGGCCGAGGTGAGGGAGGCCAGAAAGACCGCTCCGTCGCCCGGTGAGGAGAGCGTTGGAGCAACCATTACCCTATGGCCTGCACGGCGTTGCG
This sequence comes from Gemmatimonadota bacterium, assembly GCA_030854615.1. Lineage (GTDB taxonomy): Bacteria > Gemmatimonadota > Gemmatimonadetes > Gemmatimonadales > Gemmatimonadaceae > FEN-1250. Next base: position 4,147 of record JALYSW010000325.1, on the reverse strand, counting down.
CCATCGCGAGCGTCGACACGACCGTCTCCAGCCCCCCTACCGAAGCCGGGGCCAGCAGGTGCAAGATAGTCAGCGGTGTAGACAGTGCGGTTGGGCTGGAGGGTGTGTGGCGATGGATCAAATGTCGGCGTCATCGTGAGACGACGCAACCAGTTCTCTGCGTATCGGTCGAAGGCACGGCTCATGCTCGATGTGCCGTTCCACTTCTTCATACGGCGAGCACTCCGCTTTGCCGGCCGGTACGTGCCGTACCACCAAATGAGCCGACGATCGCCGACGAAATCGTAGCAATTCCCTCGCCCCGAACCGACAGCCAAGCGCTCGATCGGTCGCTGGTGTCGGGCATCGCGTGGACGGGGGGAACGAAGTGGGCGACCCAGATTCTGAGCTGGGCGGCTACCCTCGTCGTCGCGCGCATCCTCTCTCCGTCCGACTACGGGTTGATGGGGATGGCTGCCGTCTATCTCGGACTCGTGACGCTCGTCAACGAGTTCGGGCTCACCGCGGCGATCCTGCGCCACCGCGAGCTCACCGAGGAGCAGATCGCGCGCGTCGGCGGCTTCAGTGTGCTGGTCGGCCTCGCCATCGCGGCGATCTCCGTGTCGGTTTCGCCGCTCATCGCACGATTCTATGGCGAGCCCGCGGTCGCGACGATCATTTCGGTGCTCAGCCTCAATTTCGTGTTCGGGTCGCTGGGCGTGCTTCCGCGCTCGCTGCTCGCGCGCGATCTGGCCTACCCGCGTCTCGCGATGATCGACGGGCTCACGAATCTCGCGCAGATGATCACGATGCTCGCCTTTGCGATCGGCGGCTTCCGCTATATGGCGCTGGTGTTCGGCAGCCTCGTCGGCAGCGCGTGCGGGGCGTTGCTCGCGCTTTGGTGGCGGCCGCACAAGCTGGCATGGCCATCATCATTCGACACGATCGGCGCCGCGTTGCACGTGGGATGGCACATCGTGGTCGGACGCCTGGCGTGGTACATGTACACCACGGCGGACTTCGCGGTTGTGGGACGTGTGCTCGGCAAGCAGTCGCTCGGCGCGTACACCCTGGGCTGGGAGATCGCGACCATGCCGGTGGAGCGCATCAGTTCCCTGGTCTCGAGCGTGACGCCGGGCATCTTCTCGGCCGTGCAACACGACATCGTCGCGCTGCGCCGCTATTTTCTTGGAGTCGTCGAGGGGCTGGCGTTCATCACGTTTCCGGCAGCTGCGGGGCTGGCACTGATTGCGGGCGAGTTCGTTCCGGTAGTGCTTGGCCCGCAATGGCTCGGCGCGATCGTTCCGCTGCGACTGCTCGCGCTGTATGGAGGCATTCGATCGATCGACACCGTGACGCCGCAGGTGCTCATCTACACTGGCAACTCGCGGCAGAGCATGTGGTATTCGGTCATCGCGGCGTGCGTGATGCCGGTGCTCTTCGTGGTGGGAACGAGATGGGGCGTCGGCGGCGTCGCGGCCGTGTGGATCATTGCCTATCCGGTCGTCGTCGCACCGCAATATCGGCTCGCGTTTCGCGTGCTCGAGATGTCCGTTGGTGCATATTTCAGAACGCTGTGGCCCGCATTAAGCTCGACGGCAGTCATGGCTTTGGCGGTCGGCATCGTGCAGGTCGTTCTTCCCTCTTCGCTCGCTCCGGTGGCTCGATTGGTAGTTGAGGTAGCGGTCGGAATCGCAGCGTACGCCGGGATGATCGGGTGGCGCCATCGTGCACGCGCGCTGTCCTTTGTCGCGATCGTGCGGGAGCACGCGCTGTGAGCGCACCCGCTGGCGCCGAGCCGTTCTGGGAGAAGCGGGGGACGCACGCGCAGGATGCGCACCGCCTGCTCGTGATCAGCTACCACTTTCCGCCCGATACGACCATCGGTGCCCGGCGCTGGGAGAAGCTGGCGAGCTCGGTGACCGAGCGGGGATGGGGACTCGATGTGATTACCTGCGGCCCGACTTCGTCGATCGGAGCGCGGCTGGACGGACTGCCCGCCGGCGTCCGCGTGTACGGCATCAATGATCCCGAGCTTCTCTCCGAACGGATCGAGCACGTGTTGTGGCGATTCTATCGTACCGTGTGGCCGAAGCGGCGACTCTCCGCGGCCCCGAGCTCGGATGGCGCGAACCGCCCGCAAGCGACGCGCGAGCGCCCCGAATCGCTCGGCCGCGCCGAGATTCGTGCCTCCGTGCGTACGCCGCGCGAACTGATGCGCACGTATTGGGCGTGGGCGGAGCTCACGCACGGAATGCGGTGGGCGCGCGCCGCCGCGGCGCTCGCGCAGCGCATCATAGTGAAGGGCGTGCACGAGGCCGTAATTACCTCTGCGCCGCCGCACATGAGCCACGAGGCGGGCCGACTCATCTCGATCGCGACCGGATTGCCGTTCGTGATGGACATGCGCGATCCGTGGAGCCTGCAGCCATGGTTGCGCGAAAGCGTCGCGAGCCCGTTCTGGTACGGTCGCGCCGACGAGTGCGAGCGCGCGTGCGTGACGCAGGCGACGCTGATCGTGGCGAACACCGAGCCCGCACGCAGCGGCCTGGTCGATGTCTATCCCGAGGCGCGCGAGAGGATTATCACCGTGATGAACGGATCCGACGACGATCCGCTTCCACCGCACCGGCACACCGAACGCTTCACCATCGGATACGCGGGGACGATCTACCTCGACCGTGATCCGTTGTTGCTCTTTCGCGCGGCAGCGCAGGTAATCCGGACGTTGTCGCTCACACCCGCGCACTTCGGCATTGACATTCTCGGGCGGTTCACGGGCGAGGAGCACGTCTCGCTGTTCGCATTGGCGACGCGCGAAGGCATTGCGGACTACGTGACGGTGGAACCGCCGCGTCCGCAGCAGGCTGCGCTCGAGTTTCTCGCCGGCGCCTCGATGCTCGTGATCTTTCCGGGTAGCAACACACTCGCGATTCCCGCGAAGGTGTTCGAGTACATCCGCTTCGATTCGTGGCTCCTCACGATTGCCGAGCCAACGAGCGGAATTGCGCAGCTACTTCGCGGCTCGACTGCGGATGTCGTAGCACCGGAGGTCGATGCCGTCGCGGTGGCGATCATCGCGCGCTACAAGGACCATCGCGCCGGCGTACGGCCGACGCGAGTCGCGCGCGATGATCGGTTCAGCAGGAAGGCGCAGGCGCGGGTGCTGCTGGACGCGATAGAGAAGCTCGTTAGCCTGGTATCCGGCGCCACGATCGCAACTACGTGAGCGAGCGACCCCGATACAGTCGCTCGTACCGGTCGGCCATCGTGGCGATCGCATAATCACGCTGCGCACGTGCGCGGCCGGCCGCGCCGAGCCTCCGCCGGAGCCCGGCACTATCGATGAGCCGCTCAAGCGCATTCGCCAGCGCGCGCGCATCGGATGGAGGCACGAGCAGCGCCTCTGCATTGTTCGTGACGACCTCCGGTATGCCGCCCACGCGCGACACGACCACCGGAAGGCCGAACGACATCGCTTCGACCAGCGCGAGCGGAAGCCCCTCCGACAGCGAGGGCATCACGAAGATGTCGCCCGCGGCGAGGATGTCCGGTATGTCGTCGCGAAAGCCGAGGATGTGCACGCGCGACTCGAGCCCTGCGGCCGCCGACTGTGCGCGGAGTCGCACCTCCTCCTCGCCCCGGCCGGCGATCGCCAGCTGCCATCCGTCCCGGTCGGCGAGCATTGCGAGTGCCTCGAGAAGCACCGCGTGCCCTTTCACGGGATAGAGGTTCCCCACGGCGACGATGAGCAGCTGGTCATCCGGAACTCCGAGCTCGCGCCGCACGCGGTCGCGCATGCCGCTGCGCTGCGGAATTCCGTTCGGCACCACCATGATGCGCTCGCGGTCGATGCCGAGCGCGTGCGCAAGTGTATCGGCCGTCGCGAGGGAAACGCCGACGAGCGCCTCGCTGCGGCGCACAGCCCAACGCATGGCGGTGCGCCGCCGCCACGCGGATGCGTAGTACAGCCCGCCGTGCATCGTGATGACGTGTCGCGCGTTCGCACGCTTCGCCGCCGCCGCACCGTAGATCGCCATCGTAAACTCGTGACTGTGCACGACATCCGCCCGGAACTCGCGCAGAATCAAGGTGAGCGATCGCACCGCCGAGAGGTCGACCGGGCTGCGAATCTCGAAGGTGGCCGGATGGAATCCCGCGGCCTTGA
>JALYSW010000310.1 GCA_030854615.1 Gemmatimonadota bacterium | reverse complement strand
GCTGGGATGCGCACGTGGGCTCGCTCACGGCGGGCAAGTGGGCCGACATCGTCGCCGTGCCGGGCGATCCGCTCAAGGACATCAAGAACATGGAGAAGGCGCTCTTCGTGATGAAGGGCGGCGCCGTGTACAAGACGCCGGCGGTGGCGTTGCACCCGTAGTCGCGGAGCGCGGCGTGGAGCTCTATCACACCGCGTACGGACCGGAGGGCGCACCCCCGCTGCTCGTTCTGCACGGCGGCCCGGGTGCGTCGCACGATTACATGCTGCCGCAGATGCTCGAGCTCGCGAACGAGTATCGGCTGATCTTCTATGATCAGCGCGGCGGGGGACGATCGAAGGACGATGCCGATCGCTCCCCCATCACCTGGAAGACACACGTCACCGATCTCGCGGCGCTCGTGCGCGAGCTGCAGCTCGAGCCGCTCACCCTCGTCGGCTACTCATGGGGCGGGCTGCTTGCGCTCCTCTACGCGGTCGCCGCCGTGGGCGGCTTCCGTGACGAAGGAATCGTCTTCACCGCGCGCGATCCAGCGCCGGTACCCGCGCGCATGGTGCTCATCACCCCCGCCCCCGCAACCTTCGACTTTCGCGTCCAGTTCAGCGCGGAGCTCGCGCGACGGCAGCGCGAGCCGTGGATCGCCGACGAGCGCGCGGCGATCGCGGCGTCGGGACTCCGCGAGCGCGACCCCGCCGCATTCGCGAAACGAATCTTCGAGCTCGGCGTCGCCGGCTACTTCGCGAACCCCGCGCGCGCGGCCGAGCTCACGCCATTCCGCGTCATCGCGCGCGTCCAGCAGTCGGTGTGGGAGAGTCTCGCGGGCTACGATCTCACGCAGAAGCTCAACCTCGTCGAGGCGCCGACGCTCGTGCTGCACGGCGCGCACGATGCAATTTCGCTCGGCTCGTCGGAGATGATCGCGGAGGCGCTTCCGAATGGCGAGCTCGTGGTGCTCGACGAAAGCGCACACGTCCCTTACGTTGAAGGCAAGGACGCATTCTTCGCCGCGGTTCGCGACTTTCTCCAGCGCACGAGAGCCCATCCATGACGCCATCGGACGAGACGATCGAGCGCGAGATCGCGACCATCACTGCTGATGATCGGCGCCTCGCGGTCTCGCTCAGCATCACCTTCGATGGGATCGAGCACGTCGGGCGCCTCTGGTTTGCGGAAGAGGAGTGGGAGGACGAGGGAATTCCCGATCGCGGTACGATATCCGGACGCACGACCGAGGAAGTCATCGCCGCGGCGCGCGAGCTAACCGAGGCCGAGCTGATCGCGCGGCATCGGCGCGCGACGGTCAACAAGCGGCGCTATCTCTCCCTCCGCGCCGTGACCGACGAGATTCTCCGCAAGGTGCGCTATCTCAATCAGGTCGCGGTGTCGATGCGTGCGGGACTCATCGATCTCGATGGCGCCGCACAGGAGATCGACTACACCGAGCACCAGCTGCACGAGCTCGTTGCGCGGCTGCGCGACGCGGCCGGCGTCGAGGAGCAGGCCTGATTCCTGCGAACTCGGCACATGTGCCAGCGCGACTGACTCCCTACGAACTGATCCTCGAGCCGCTCGAGCGCGAAGACTTCCCGGCAATCCGGGCAGAGGGCGAGCAGCGCGGCTCGGATGTGCACAGACGCGATCAGTTTTTGCTGCTCGGTCACGCAGGCGCCGCGCTCGGCGAGATGGTCTCCGATGATGCGGATCCCGCGAGCATGGACGAATACGGCGAGCTCCTCTACCAGGGCTTTCAGTTCTGGAGCTACGGCCGTCGTCTCTATTCGTTCGAGGACTCGGTGGCGGCGCTGCTCACCGAGGCCGACTACCCGATGGGCGACTGGATCTTCGCGGGGCCGCCGGCGGCGTATCTGCAGTTTCCGTATCAGAAGCTGTGGGCTCGCGTGAGTGCCGACGCGCCCTACGAGCCGCTCGACGGCGTGTTCGCGGTGGCGGCGGAGACGGAGCGGCGCGCGGACTCCGGCGCGCATCTGCGCGTGCAGATGGTGCTCGGCCTTCGCGAGGATCGCCCCGGCGTGTCGCTGGTGTCGTATCGCGATGATCTCGACCCCGCGAAGACGGCCGCGCGCGCCGAACATCCGTGGAGGGCAGAGGGGGTCGCGTACGCGAACGCGATTCCGGGCGGAGAGCGCATGGGATATCGCACGCTCGCAACGACGAGCGAGCTCGAGGCGCTGGTGATTCGCGCCTTTCATTATCTCGACACGCACCCGGATCGCCTCGAGCGGGTACAGGAGACAGGCGGCGAGGGAGTAACGCAGCTCCCGTACATCCGCGTGCGGTGAACTCGTGGATCCACGCTCCGTCGCGCTCGCGCTCGCGCAGATCGCGGACTTTCTCGAGCTCAAGGGCGAGAACCGCTTCAAGAGCGCCGCCTACCGTAATGCCTCTCGCGCCGTCAGCGGCGTGCAGACGGACGATCTCGCGCCGATGCTCGCGAGTGGCGAGCTCGCGGAGCTGAAGGGAATCGGGCCCGCGACGCTGTCGACGATGCGCGAGCTGGTAGAGAGCGGAGAGTCGCGCTACCTCGAGCAGCTGCGCGCCGAGACGCCGGAGGGATTGCTCGAGATGCTCCGCGTGCCGGGACTCGGCACCGCGAAGATCCAGAAGATTCACGAGGGGCTCGGCGTGTCATCGCTTGCGGAGCTCGAGGCCGCGGCCGCGGACGGCCGACTCGCGAAGCTGCCGCGCTTCGGAGCAGGAACGGCGGCGAAGATCCTCAGGGGGGTCGCGTATCTGCGCGAAAACAGCGCGTACATGCTGTATCCGCGCGCCCTCGCCGAGTCGGAGCGCATGCTGGCCGCGGTGCGCGCGCATCCGGATGTCGAGCGCGCGATGGTGGCCGGATCGCTGCGGAGGCGGAATGAGGTCGTGCGCGATATCGATATCGTCGCCGTGGTCGCGTCGGGCGGCGCGGCACCGGAGCGCGTAGCGGCAGAGCTCGCGCTCGCGCCTGGCGTGCGCGAGGCAGAGGAGCGCGGCGCGGGGGCGGCGACGATCCACTTCGTGGATGGCAGCGTGCTCGACGTGCACTGCGTGCGGCCCGAGGAGCAGGCGGTCGCGCTCTGGCGTGCGACGGGGAGCCCGGCGCACGAGCGCGAGCTGCGCGAGTGGGCCGCCTCGCGCGGCGCGAGCATCGTCGGGGACGAGCTGCGCGGCTCCGATGGCGCGCGA